>VFKW01000135.1 GCA_009885355.1 Candidatus Berkelbacteria bacterium | reverse complement strand
TTGGTCAAGAGATGATGCCATTCATCCCCGTACTGAGACTCGGCAAGAATCATGACGTGACTGCCTCCTACGTACGGGGTTTCCTGGCATATAAAAAAAGAGGCCCTTCGGGCCTCAAGCATTCATAAGCGGTAAAATAACTTCTCGCCAGTTAATCCAATCGGTCAATCGCGGTCCCTCAGTCTCGCGATTATATGGTCTGTCAAAGATGACTCGATCCCAAGAAGGTTTTATTATCCCTTCAAGGTTCGGATTATCATCAATCAACACTCGACCATAAACCATAGTCTTGTCTGTTGAGAGAATCAGTCTCTCAACAAAATCGCGTCCAAGATATCGTCCGACCCAAGCATGTTTCTCGCTGGCGCAATATGGATTATCCCTCAAATTGGCCGAGCAGAGCATGACCTCGATTCCATCCTTTGACATCTCATTTATTGCCTCAATCGCCCCTTCAATCGGCAAAAGGTCAGCATAAAATCCATGTGAATTATAGATTCCCTGCATCAAAGGATGTAATTTTTCAGGATAATCTCTCTGATACCAGAAAGTTCTACGATCACAAGCCGGAATGATTTGAACATCAGGATGAAGTTTTCGAAGAAAAATCTCCATTCCCCTATCAAAATCAGCGACAGTATTGTCCAGATCAACAAGGACAATATTTCTATGTTTAATATTAAGCAAGCCCTTTCTGCTCCTCTCCTAGTTTTACCCAGATTGTAACACAAAATGAGCCGATAATCAATCATATCGGCTCATTTATAAAAATTAAATTTTACATATTATCGTAAGTTTGCATCTCGTCAACTAGTACTTCGAGTTCCACACCGGCGATTTCAAACATTTTTGCAGTTTCCTGCGCTCCGTGGTAGTGCTTTTCACAAACAACTCTTTTGATCCCACAATTAATGATCATCTTGGCACACACAGCGCAAGGTTCCATTTTGCAATAAATTGTCGCATCTTGCAGTGCAACCCCGAGTTTTGCTGCCTGACAAATAGCATTTTGCTCTGCATGCACAGTACGAACACAATGGTTTGTGATTTCTCCACTTTCATGAATCGTCTTTTTATATAAATGACCTTCTTCGTCGCAGTGGGGTAATCCGATAGGGGAGCCGACATATCCGGTCGCGAGGATCTGACGATCTCTTACGATCACCGCTCCAGCTCTACCTCGATCACAAGTTCCGCGCGTCGCTACCATACGAGAAATTTCGATAAAATAATCATCCCAACTTGGTCTGACGTATTTTTCAACTTCTGTTTTTTCTACAGCACTCTCTTTGACATCCTCTTTTTGGGTCTTTGGCATGCGCCTCCTTATATTATTAATCAGCTTTTCGATGCAATAAAACAATTGCCAAGCTTATAAATACAATAACAGATCCGCCCAAAATGGCAATATCCTGCCAGACATCCATAAACCCAACATTTAATAAATTAACCTCGCGCAGCGCTTGCATCGAATAAGTAAATGGAACAAGCCAAGTAATTTTAGTCAAAATCGGATGCATTGTCTCAGTTTGAAAAATAAATTGAGTTAAAATAAGACAAGAGAAAAATATCGTGATCGAAACTTGGATCGACTCAGCGATCGTATGTGTAAAAGATGAAACAAGCAGCCCTATGGCAACCGCCGACAGGCTGGTTAAATAAGTAATTAATATAACGAGCCAAAGCGGACCGAGACTGGCGTTGAAAACATAATAAAGTGTCCCAATAGTGACAAAAGCGATGATTAGAGAGATCACAGAAAAAGTCAGCATTTTACCCATGATCATTTGCGTTTTTGTATAAGGTGTGACAAAAAATCGCTCAAAAGTCCCATCGATTCTTTCTTGTGTGATTGAAGCCGATGACATATTAAGGCATGTAATCAAAACCAAAAGCATTACCACCGCTGAAGCATAAAAATCAAAATAGCGAATTTTTCTGGTCGTATTTTTTGATTCGTTTATTTTGATTTGGTTTGGTTTTGCGAGGTTATCAAATCCGTTTAGGTTGATTTTTTCTATTCCTTGCAATGGTTTTGTCAAAGCGGTTAATTGTTCATTTGGCAGAGATAATTTTGAAAGATTTGTTTCCAACGTGTCAATTTTTGATTTCAAATCGGATTGGATAATTTTTGATTGTGCCTGACTTTGGGTGGTGATTTTTGCTTGCAAATTTTTGGCTGCAAAATCAGCTAGAGTTTTTTTAGTACTATTTAAGGCCAGTAATTTCGCCTGAGAACTAATTTCCGGCACAGTGGAATTGCTAATAAAGAGTAAATCTCCATTTATTTGACTTTCATTTTTTTTAATATCAATTACGATCCCGCCTCGATAGTGATTTTTATCCAAACCGTCTTTGAGTAATTTTTCTGAAGTTAAAATTTCAATTTTTAGATCTTTTTCATCCTGAAGGTTTTGAATAATTTGATTAGAGTATTCATTTTTCCACTGGCTAAAAACAGCAATTTTAATGTTTTTTGGGTCATGAATTGTCGCTGCCCCTAAAATAAACAACAAAATAATCGGTTGCAAAATGATCAAAGCCAGCCATCTTCTGTCTCTCAAGAGTTTTTTCAATTCAAAGTAGGCAATTTTAAGCATTTTCATCCTTAATATTGACCATCGCGTCATGCAGATTTTTAGCGTCGAAATGTTTAATTATCTCCCACGGCGAACCATTTGCAATAATTTTTCCATCTCGCATAATCAATAATTGATCGCACAGGGCTTCGGCTTCGTCCATATAATGTGTCGTCATCACGATCGTGGCGTGCTCTTTGAGTTCTGTAGTTAATCGCCAGATTTTTTCACGGGCAACCGGATCCAATCCCATTGTCACTTCATCAAAAAAGATAATTTTTGGCTTATGCACAATTGCGCAGGCGATAGATAATCTTTTAGCCATTCCTCCTGAGAGATTTTTGGCCAGTGTATTTTTATTGTCCAAAAGATCGACTTTATTTAGGACTTCTTCGATTCGATCTTTTCGGTTTCCCTCGTATTTATATGCCGAAAAAAAGAAATCGACATTTTCCCAAACTGTTAAGTTATTATACAAAGCATCTTTTTGTGGCACATAGCCAATGTCTTGCAAAATCTTTCCTCCGGCATGTTTATAATCAGTCCCTTCGATCATAATTTGCCCCGAGGTCGGCGACAGTAACGCTGTCAGCATTCTTTGAGTGGTCGTCTTGCCCGACCCATTTGGCCCAAGAAGACCGAAAATAATATTTTTTTCCACTTTAAAAGAGATCTCGTTCACCGCAACCTTGGTTTTATCAAAAACCTTCGTCAATTTTGTAACTTTAATAATATGTTCCATTAGTCTAATGATAGTGATATTTTTATGGGATGTAAAGAACGATTGAGAGATCGCTGAAAAATTCTCCTATTCGTCATTCCGGTCGGGATGGGATCCCAGAACCGCCTGCCTGCCGGCAGGCAGGGAATCCAGGAAACTATATTAATGGATCCCAGACCTTGGATAACAACATGGTTTTTCAGCGACCTTATTGAGCATATTGAATATATTAGGTATAGTAATCTAGAGGAGAAAATATGACTGAAAAAGAATACGGCCGTCCGCCAGAAGGCAAATCAGAAAAAGAATTATTTATAGAAAGACTAAGCGCGCTGCGTGAAGTTGATGAGGAAAAACCGGACACTATCCTGCATGGCACCGGTGTGCCTGATTCAAAATACAAGAAAAATTAGTGGACCAAGACGATGGGGATATTTTACGAAGCGCGCGATTTTGGCTTGATAAGCCCGGAACTATCAATCGAAATTACAAATTTCTGTGATCGATATAATAATTTATTTACCCAATCAACAGATTCAACCGACGGAGTCACTGGGCATCCAAGAGATTTTTTGACCGATGCCTTACATATCGAAGAAGTCGATGAAATGATCGATCGAGTTTTAGAGGATTTAGAAAAAATTCACTAGTATTTAAACAATTCAAAGAATATAATAAAATTGTAAATGAAAGGAGAAATTATGTACTATTTATTGGGTGCAATAATCATACTGATCCTACTTTCGGTCCGCATCGTCCAGCAATATGAGCGCGGTGTTGTGTTTCGTCTTGGAGTAGTTTCTGGTGAAAAACAACCTGGGCTACAATTTATCATTCCATTCGTCGACAGAATAATGAAAGTATCGCTTCAAATCGTCACCATGCCAGTTCCATCCCAAAAGATCATTACAAAAGACAATGTCTCGATTGATGTCGCCGCCGTTGCCTATTATCACGTCGTCGATGCTACCAAAGCCGTTGTCGCAATCCAAAATGTCTATTCCGCAGTCAATCAGATCTCGCAAACCACCGTCAGAAATATTGTCGGCCAATTTATGCTCGACGAAGTCTTGTCCGACACCGTCAAAATCAACCAAAAAGTTAAAGACATCATCGACACCCACACTGAACCATGGGGCGTTCAAGTGACCACTGTAGAGATCAAAGATATCCAACTTCCCGATACCATGCAACGCGCCATGGCCAAACAAGCCGAAGCGGAAAGAGAAAAAAGAGCGAAGATCATTACTGCTGAAGGTGAATTTATGTCGGCGGACAAACTCGGCCAAGCCGCGGACGTCATCGCCAAACACCCAATTGCTTTGCAGTTAAGAAATCTCCAAGTATTATCTGAAATCGCCGTCGAGAAAAACTCGACCATCATCTTCCCAAATCAATTATTCTCTGACTCAAAAGGCATTCGCGACTTCATCTTAGGTGAAGAAGCCGGTAAGATGAAATAATATATCAAATCGAAAAAATAATACAAATAAGCCGCCAATACATTCAGGCGGTTTATTTGTATTAAAAAAAGCCTTGGGATTGATTATCCCAAGGCTAATGAATTGGCTAAGCCAATCCAAACGGGTTCTCGCCCGGATAGAGCATTGTGCTTGGCAGCGGGACATTGATATCTTTAACGCCTAGTAGAGCAACAGCATCATAGAGAGCCTTGCCGCA
>VFKW01000105.1 GCA_009885355.1 Candidatus Berkelbacteria bacterium | reverse complement strand
CTTCGCTCAGGGTCTGAGTTGCGTCGAAGACAAGCCCGGGATGACGACAAGAGACGCTGGGATGACTAATATGATTGAAGGGGAGAGATCCCGGGTCAAGCCCGGGATGACGATAAGAGAGACAGGGATGACGATAACTGATCCAGGGATGACAGTCACGGGGAATGGGGAGATTGGGCTGCGGTTTATGATTACTGGGGAGGTGGCTTGTATTTATCATCAAGGAGGGCGAAATCGGCGGGTGCATGTGCATTTTTGGGTGCCTAGTTTTGAGATTTTGGATAAAATTAATTTAAAATTAGCGAAAGTGGGGAAGATTTACTCTGATGGAAGACCGGTCTTGGGGATGTCGGTGATTGAATTTTGTCGGATATTATTTTCAGTGAGCGATGATTGTGTGGTGGTGCCGGCGCATATTTGGACGCCTTGGTTTGGGGCTTTAGGGAGTAAATCGGGTTTTGATAGTATTGAGGAATGTTTTGGAGAATTTGCACAGCGGATTTTTGCCTTGGAAACGGGTTTGTCGAGTGATCTGCCGATGAATTGGCGCCTTTCGGCGCTGGATAAATATGCTTTGATTTCAAATAGCGATGCGCATTCTGGGATGAACCTGATGCGAGAGGCGAATGTATTTGAGATGGAAAAATTGAATTATTTTGAAATTGTGAATGCCTTGAAGTCGAAAGATCGGAATAAATTTTTATATACGATAGAATATTATCCTGAAGGAGGAATGTACCACTTCGATGGGCATCGTGAACATGAGATTTCGATGGCACCGGAAGAGTCGATGAAATTGGGAAATATTTGCCCGGTGTGTAACCGAGAATTGACAATTGGGGTGGAACATCGGATTTGCGATTTGGGGGATAGAGAGCGTGGTTTTGTACCAGTTGGGGCGATAGCGAGTAAGAAAATGGTGTCGCTTGATGAAATATTGATGCAGGTTTTTGAGGTGAAATCTTTTAGCAGGAAAGCTGAAAAATTATACTTCGAGCTTGTCGAGAAGTTCGGGAGTGAGTTTAATGTTTTGGTTGATACAAGTAAAGAGGAGTTGGCCGGTGTCGGTGGTGAAAAATTATCTGAGGCTATTATGAATGTGCGAGATGGGAAAGTAAAAATCCAGCCTGGGTATGATGGACAATATGGAGAGATAACAATATTGTGAATTGTGAAAATGTGGATTTATCAAGATTTTGATTAGAATATATGGTTTAAATAGTTGATTTGTACTTTAACAAGCCTAGGCTTGTTAAAGTACAAATCCTGATAAATGTTTGTGGACGTTTGTGGACGTTGGCAGGTGTTGGTGTTGGGTGAGTAGTGTTAAAAATTAATTTTAGGGGTTGGTGTTTTTGTATGCGAGTTTTAGAATTCATAGTAAATAACTCACCTTATGTCAAGTACCCCTTTTTTAAACAGACACTCTGCGTCTTGGGGAATCTTTAATTGTTAACATTTTAATATAATATTGAGCTTTGAATGTTGCCGGCTGGGTTTTTATT
>VFKW01000095.1 GCA_009885355.1 Candidatus Berkelbacteria bacterium | reverse complement strand
CCTCCTGTTTTGGAAGGATTTTCCGCGCTATTTTCCAGTGTCTTTGCAGGTGGAGCAGATTTGGCTTTTCCGTCAAATTTCAATCCGTAAATGACATTATTCGGATTTCCAGTATCACGAACCCTTTTTCCGCCCGCAACGTAATACTCGTTTGTATTTGCCCAAGCTGTCTTGAACGCCTCGATCGGAAACAGTACGTTCTTCCCGTCTTGGTTGGAGTAATCAGGATCATTTGTGATCACATAATCCGCGCCATTCCACTTCACACATCCGATCATATCGACAAAATGCGTCGCTTTGAAATATTTGTCGCGGTTATACTCTGTCAAATAGCCGTATTTTATCGCTACCGAAACTGGCCCATTTTTCAAAACATAACTGCGCAATTTCTCAAAGGTCCAGTCGGACTCATGAACAAAATCAATTCCCCAAAGCGTTTTTGCCGGTCCGATCATCTGATTCCAACCCGACATTCTGCCTTTTTCACTGCCTTTACCAAAAGCTTCGACATTCATCACAATTACCATGTCGTAGGTAGGCTTAACATCTTTAAACCAGGCATACAACATCACCAGTGAGGTCGGGCAGCAGCTTAGACTACTTGGGTACTTTTCGCTAAATTGACTCTGAAAAGGAGTCTCCCAATAGAAATCATCAATCGACTCTCCTTTCAACGCGACGTCAATCGGACTGTCCGCCAAGCGGCAATGTAGAGTGGTCTTTTCAGCTCCATAAAGCTGAATTGCTGCACAAAACAGCAAAGTTGCAATCATCGACACGATCCAAACTTTCCGCATTCTTGCACTTACCTCCAATATTTATAGGTACGATTCTGTTTGGATTATACAGTACAAATCAATTTTGATCAATAACCAATCGTCCAAATCCTTGACTTTTCCCTTAATAATTGTTAAAATTCTCTAGAGTCAAAAGAATTCTTTTTTGGGCCCAAATCTGTTTTGAAGCTATAATTGTAGTTCCAAAGCAAATCCAAGCCCGAAAGAGGTTAGAAAATGTGTCAAAAGGTTCAAGTTTGTGAAGAAGAATGTCAAGTACCCCTTTTTTAAACAGACACTCTGCGTCTTGGGGAATCTTTAATTGTTAACATTTTAATATAATATTGAGCTTTGAATGTTGCCGGCTGGGTTTTTATT
>VFKW01000179.1 GCA_009885355.1 Candidatus Berkelbacteria bacterium | reverse complement strand
ATCACACGCATTTTTAAAGCCGTCATCGTCTTTCCATTAACAGTAATTTTTAACCCAAAGGAAAAACCCCATGAATAATTTTTTCAATTACGCTTCCATCATCGCCTATACTATTTTCACCATTGGCATAATATTTCAAATCCGAAAAACCCTGCAACTCAAAAGCTCTCGCGACATCGCCATCGCCGAAATAATCCTACGCGTCACCGCCAGTACGCTTTTACTAGTCAAACTCATTAGTACCCATGATATATTCTTGATCATCGGCCAAACTACCCTCGTCTGTGCTCTTATAGTTGACACCACCCTCATCCTTATCTACAACAAACCCTTCAAAAAAAGAAAATCACAGATCTGACAAGCTCAGCAATAGATATATTGACATTTATATTGATAGATGATATCCTTGCAATAGAGTAAGTTTTAGTTTAAACTTACTTTTTATTTTATCTGATAAGTGCTATAATAATAATATAAATACGTGAAGCGTTCCTCAATTGAAAATTTTAAATTAGAAATTGAAAATTACGACTTCGCAGAAGGAGTTACCATGGCAATCTCACCATTTGTCGCCGCTATCAATCAACTTTGTGACGAAAAAAGTTTATCAAAAGAAATCGTGATCGAGACAGTCGAAGCAGCCATCGCCGCCGCTTATCGCAAAGATTACGGCCACCCAAACCAAGTTATCCGCACAAGTATGGATCCTGAAACTGGCCAATTCAAAGTCAGTCAAATTTTTGAAGTTATTGAAGAGCTTGAAGATGAAAATTCCCAAATGACTCTCGACAATGCTAGAAAATTCCGAAAATCAGCTGATGTCGGCGACGAAATCGAAATTCCACTCGCCCCTCACACTGATTTTGGCCGCATTGCCGCCCAGACTGCCAAACAAGTCATCATCCAACGCATCCGCGAAGCAGAACGCAGCATGCT
The DNA here is from genome assembly GCA_009885355.1 of Candidatus Berkelbacteria bacterium. Classification (GTDB taxonomy): domain Bacteria; phylum Patescibacteriota; class UBA1384; order VFKW01; family VFKW01; genus VFKW01. The sequence goes on along the minus strand of VFKW01000179.1, from coordinate 2,352 downwards.
TTATGAAGAATTCAAACAAAAAGAACATCAATTACTCAACGGAAATGTTCAACAAATTGAAGGTGAAACTGTCACCATCAATCTCGGTAAAATCAATGGCGTACTATTGCCAAGCGGACAAATTCCAAACGAACGCTATTACATCGGCCAGAGAGTCAAAATCTTTATTACCGGCGTCGAAGAATCATCCAAAGGCCCACGCGTCTTAGTCTCCCGATCAGATCCACAATTCATTTCTGCTTTATTTTCAATGGAAATCCCTGAGATCAATTCCGGTAGCGTCGAAATCAAAAGCATTTCTCGTGAAGCTGGTTCTCGAACTAAAATTGCCGTCTTTTCAAACCAAGCCGGACTTGACCCAGTCGGTTCATGTGTTGGCCAGCGCGGTACTCGTGTCCAATCAGTTTTAGCCGAAATAGCCGAAGAAAAAATTGATATTATCCTCTGGAATGAAGATCCAAAACTCTTTATCATCAATGCCTTGTCGCCAGCCAAAGTCGAAAGTGTCGAACTTGATGAAGAAAATAAAAAAGCAACTGTCAAGGTTCCCGACGATCAACTATCTCTCGCAATCGGCAAAAATGGTCAAAATGTTCGTCTCGCCAGCAAATTAAGTGGCTGGAGCATCGATATAGTTTCACCTGAAACCGAAAGCAAAAGAGCTGAAACAGCAACAATAGAAACCGTTATTGAATTAGAACCAACCGAAGAAACAGTCGAAACTACCACAGAAGAAAAACCAAAAAAAGCTAAAGCCAAAAAAACAACTTCAAAAACAAAAGAAACAAAAGAAGCTCCAGTAGCTGAAGAAATTTCAGAAACTCCAGCTATCGTCGAAGAAAGCCTAGAAGTTCCAGCAGTTGAAGAAACTCCAGTAGCCGAAGAAATTGCAGAAACTCCTGTGGCTGAAGAAAAACCAAAAAAAACTAAAACTAAAACAGCAGCCGCTCGTCCTTCGAAAAAGGGCGATGTGGAAGCAATCAAATAAATCTCAATATCACTTTAGAACTTTATATCAAGCATTCTCCTAATGATCTTTTCTATATATTTATGTATGCTTGATATAAAGATCAAGGAGTCAACTATGTCAAACTACGAAATTCCGGAAATCTTTGATAAATTTAGTGATACTGCCCGCCGTGTTCTCATGACGAGCCAAAAAATCGCTCAAAGTATGAATTGTGCTGCCGATACACAGCACTTACTTTTGTCATTGACCATCACCGGAAGCACTATTTCTTATAATATTCTCCAGGAACATCTCATTACCGCCGATCAAATTCGCCTCATTATGGGCCTTCACGAAGTCAAAACCAAAACAAAAACCGGCATTTCCTCCGATTTACGCCGCATTTTACTAAGATCCGTCAAAAAAGCCTCTGACTACAAGCATCTTTCCATAGACAGTGAGCATCTATTATTATCAATCACCAAAGATGACAAATGCCACGGCTTCAAATTGATGGAACGTCTCGGCGTCGAACCGGAAATTATCAGAGAGCAACTCGAGCACTATTTTCAAGAATTAAATAATATCGATGAATTTATCGTCACCCAGGCAAATGATCAAGGCTTTTCCGAAGATGTTCCAGGCCAAATCCATAGTCAAACCCAAGAACAAACTCCAAAAGAAGGCAAATCATCGACTACTCCAGCCTTGGATTATTTTACCAATGATCTGACCAAAGAAGCCAAAGATGGTAAATTGGATCCGATCATCGGACGCGAAAGAGAAATCACTCGCGCCATCCAAATTCTTTGCCGCCGCAACAAAAATAACGCCGTTCTAATTGGCGAACCAGGCGTAGGCAAAACTGCCATTATCGAAGGACTGGCCCAAAGAGTTGCCTCCAATAAAGTTCCGGCTATGCTTCAAAATAAACGCATTGCGCAACTTGATTTAGCCTTGGTTGTTGCCGGCACCACCTATCGCGGTCAATTTGAAGACCGTGTCAAAAAAATCGTTGACGAAATTACTAAATCCAAAGATATTATATTATTTATCGACGAACTTCATACTGTAGTCGGCGCCGGCTCCGCTGAAGGCTCATTAGATTTGGCAAATATTATCAAGCCCGCCTTAGCCAAAGGCCAAATTCGTCTTATCGGCGCCTCAACTACTGAAGAATATCGCAAGCACATTGAAAAAGACGCTGCCCTCGAACGTCGATTACAACCCGTTATTGTCGACGAACCAAGCGAAGATGAAGCCATCGCAATTTTAAGAGGCATAAAAAAACAATATGAAACTCACCACAACGTTTCCATCAGCGATGAAGCAATCATTAATTCTGTTAAAATGTCGAAACGCTATATATCAGATCGACAACTACCTGATAAAGCCATCGATCT
>VFKW01000064.1 GCA_009885355.1 Candidatus Berkelbacteria bacterium | reverse complement strand
CTTCTCCACAGAGTCGAAGAGTATTGTTCGAGCGGAGTCGAGAACTGGTTATTTATTCTCTTGCGGTCACGCTCTTCATACTCAAAACGTAATACTTGATACGGTTTGTCGGCTGACAAACAGGCTGCCAAGCTTGGGATTGACGAATTTAATTGGATATGATAAGATTAACTTAAGAAAAAAAAGAAGTCGCTTGGCAAGCAATTGCCAAGATTTTAGATGTTAATTTGGGTAGTTTAGATACTATCTAATCGACAAAGGAGACTAATGGCAGTTGTAAAAATCGCAGGAAAACAATTTGTAGTTGCACAAGGGCAGATAATCACTGTTCCTTATCTTGATCTCGAGATCGGGAAAATTTTAAAAACCAAAGATCTTTTATCTGAAGATCAGCTGGAATTTGAGGTTATTGACCAGAAGCGCAGCGAAAAAATAATGGTTTTGAAATTTAGAAATAAATCTCGTTATCAGAGATTGATCGGTCAGCGCACCAAATTGACAGTTGTTAAAAATGTAATAGCCCAAAAAGCTGCTAAGACTGAAAAGGCTGAGAAACCTGCAAAAATTGAAAAAATTGAAAATAAAGAAAAAAGCTCTGCCAAAAAGAGCTAGGGAAGGTAGTAGATGAAACGCTTTTTAGCTTTTTTTAGAGAAGCATATCAGGAACTACGAAAGGTTATTTGGCCTTCGAGAAAAAATGTGATCAATCATACATTGATCGTTTTGGGTTCAGTTTTGGTGGCAATGTTGATTTTGCTGGTAATTGACTCAGGTTTGGCAAAAGGCATTCAAGCTTTAATTAATATTTCCCAAAATACTAAATAGAATGGGGAGGATTTAAAATGGCAAAAGATAAAAAAATCAAAAATGAAGAACCGGAGATTCTACCCGAAGAGGAGAATTTGGCTGAGATCGTCCCTGCTGAAGCTGAAGAAATTATTTCTGATGAAGAAGTTGTTTCGGAAGTTGATACAGACGTAAGTTTAGACAAAGAGGCTGTTTCTGATGAAGAAGTAGTTTCGGAAGATGAACCTGAAGAATCTATAAAAGAGCTTGAAAAAAAAGAGATTGATGATTTAGAAGTATATGATGAGAATATGGATGAGAATTTAAAATCCAAAACCATCAAACAGACCGGGGATAAGGGTTGGTACGTAATTCACTCTTATGCAGGATATGAAGATCAGGTGTCTGAAAATCTAAAGCAGAGAATCGAAACTTTACATATGCAAGAAAAGATTTTTAATGTTTTGGTTCCAAAAGAGAAACAGATCGAGATTAAAAATGGAAAAAGACGAACAGTTGAACGCAGAATTTTCCCAGGTTATGTAATGGTTGAAATGATCGTAACAGATGATTCTTGGTATGTGGTCCGAAATACACCAAATGTTACCGGATTTATCGGAATGGGTGTCAGGCCAACGCCAATGGGACCTGATGAAGTCGAGAGAATCATGAAACGAATGGGTGTCCAGGAATCCAAATACAAGATCGAATTGGATATCGATGATTTGATCAAGATTGTGGATGGTCCGCTCAAGGGATTTGAAGGTAAAGTGACCGAGGTTGATGAAGATAAAGGCAAAGTCAAAGTGTCTGTAAATATGTTTGGACGCGAGACACCGGTTAATTTGGATTCATTACAGGTTAAGAAAGTCTAAGCGACGAAGTCGCAATTTCAAATTTCCAATGTCAAATGTCAAAAAAAATGAAAATAACAATAATATATAAATACGGGAGAAATTATGGCTAAAAAAATTAAAACAATTATCAAGGTCCAGGCTCCAGCAGGGAAAGCGACTCCAGCTCCACCGATTGGTCCAGCCTTGGGTCAGCATGGTTTGAATATCATGGAATTCGTAAATGCATTTAACGAACAAACTCGTCCAATGGGCGACACTGTCGTACCAGTTGAGATCACAGTTTATGAAGATCGAACCTTTACTTTTATCTGCAAAACTCCACCGGCTGCGATTTTACTTCGCAAAGAAGCCGGTCTTGCAAAGGGTTCTGGTAATCCAAAGAAAGATAAAGTCGGTAGCGTGACGACTGAACAAGTCCGTAAAGTCGCTGAAATGAAATTAAAAGATTTAAATGCTTATGATGTTGATCAGGCAGAGAAAATTATCCGTGGAACTGCTCGCTCGATGGGTATAGAAGTTAAGGATTAAGCTAATAAGCTGGTAAGCTAGTAAGCAATAAGCTAGCCACTGCCCACCGCCGATGGCGGGGTAAACTCAGGCGGGGTTCCGCTGCGGCGGGATAAACAGTAAGATTATAGGCCGTGCGCGGCGAGATATTTAAACAATTAAAAAAGCGATGGTTTGATCCATCGCTTTTTTGTCCCCTCCATTACCTCCTTAACCCCCTTTACGGGTTTTACTAGGCCCTAAATATTTTAAAATGTAGTCTAGTGTTAAGGTGTAATAGAGAGAAATATCGTGATAAGGACGAAAACTCAGGAGGGGTAGAGTTTTCATACTCTTACCACGATGTTTCTCACTACTACGGGGGAGTTAAATTGTTAAATCAATTTTTATCTTGATATATTATTATAGCATAGAATTAAGCGTTTGTCAATAGGGTACAACAGTATTAAGCTAATAAGCTGGTAAGCTAGTAAGCAAATAAGGTTGGAATATTGTTCGACCGGAGTGGAGAACCGTGTATTGTAGCTTCTCCACAAGGTCGAAGAATATTCATCAGAGTTGTAGCTTCTCCACAACCTGCCTGCCGGTATGCAGGGGTCGAAGAATATTTTATTTTAGGTACTTTTTAGCTACTAAAATGTTGACGGGGAGTGTTGTGTGCTGATACGATTAGATCATGAATGAGGATATCAAATATTTAGCGTCTTTGAGTGCTTGCGAGAGGTTGGATTCTCTGATGATCCAGGAGCTTTTGCGTTCTTTTGAGTGTGCAGAGGCAGTTTGGAAAGCAAATGGATCAGAATTGAAGCGTCAGGGCATGCCGGAAAAAATTATTGAAAATATTATCTGGTGGAGAGGGGAGTGCGACCCTGAAAATTTATTTGATAAGGTAAAAGCGCTTAAATTGAAGGTAATTGATTATAGGTCTGATAAATATCCGATTTTATTGAAGGAAATTCCTGATTGTCCGGTGGTTTTGTACATAAGAGGGGATTTGGGGGTTGATGATCTGATGGTTGGAATAGTTGGAAGTCGAAGTATTACTCCTTATGGACAAAGAATGACGGAGCGAATTTCGCAAGGCTTGGCGCAGGCCGGAGTGGTGATAGTATCAGGTATGGCCTTGGGAGTGGACGGAGTGGCGCACAAGGTGGCGATCGGGAATAAAGCGAAGACGGTGGCGGTGTTGGCGCATGGTTTGGATCAGATATATCCGGCAACGCATGAAAGTTTGGCAAAAAAGATCATAGAATGCGGCGGGGCGATCATTAGTGAATATCCACCAGGGGATTTGCCTCTGAGGCATCATTTTTTACAAAGAAATAGGATCGTGGCCGGTTTGTCGGTTGGGACGGTCGTAACAGAGGCGGCAGAGAAATCTGGAGCTTTGACGACGGCGAGATGTGCGATGGAATATGGGAGAAATGTTTATGCCGTACCAGGGGATGCGGAGCGTCGTCAGTCGGCGGGAGTGAATGGGCTCTTGAAGCAAGGAGCAATGCCGGTGACCTCGAGTGAAGATATTTTGAAAGATTTGAATATCCTGCAAGTTGAAAATAAATACGAAAAAAGATCGGATTTGGATGGACAAGAGAAAATAATAGTAGAATTACTGGACCAGGAGCCGAAGCATATTGATGTGATAGCTCGAGAGTCAGAGATAGAGTTGCCAGTTTTGAGTGGAATATTGATGGGATTGGAAATGAGAGATATGGTGAGGAATGTGGGGGGGATGAAGTTTGTTCGTAGTTAGGAGTTAGGAGTTAGGGGGGGGGCGATCCCTCCACTGCGGTCGGGATGACAACAGAGATAGAATCCTATTGATTTGAAAATTGTTCTGATATAACATATACTAACGTAGCTTAATTAAATTTAAAATTTAAAATTTTCAATTTAAAAACAAAATTGAATGAAATTTTTAGGAGGAAAATGGCTAAAGCACTGGTGGTGGTTGAAAGTCCAGCTAAGGCAAAAACGATTGAGAAATATTTGGGAACTGGCTATAAAGTGCTGGCTTCTTTTGGTCATGTGCGAGATTTGCCAAAGAGTAAATTGGGCGTGGATGTCGATCATGACTTTGAACCTGATTATATCGTGCCTGTGAAAGCAAAAAAAACATTGAGCGCGTTGAAAGAGGCGGCTTCAAAGGTTGATAAGGTTTATTTGGCAACTGACTTTGATCGAGAAGGAGAAGCGATTGCTTGGCATGTGGCAGAAACTTTGGGGCTAAATGCCAAAAAGTCTAAAAAAGATGTGGCTAGGATCACTTTTCATGAGATCACAAAAGAGGCAATTTTGGATGCGGTCGCGCATCCAAGAGATCTGGATATGAATTTGGTGAATGCTCAGCAGGCTAGGAGAGTTTTGGATCGTCTGGTTGGGTATAAATTGAGTCCATTTCTGTGGAGAAAGGTCTATACGGGGCTTTCGGCTGGTAGAGTCCAATCTGTGACTGTGCGCCTAGTTGTTGACCGTGAGAGGGAAATTGATGCCTTTAAGGTGCGGGAATATTGGACAATCGAGGCTCTATTTAAGTCAGGAGTAAGGAGTAAGGTGTCAGGAGTAAGGGAATTTGGGGCGATTTTAACTAAAATTGATGGGAAGCCATTTAAAGAAGTAGATAAGCAGAAATTGGCTGATGATCTGGTATCGGATATCAAAACCGGCAAATATAGCATTTCTGATTTACAGAAGAATGATAAAAGACGTAGTCCGGCGCCGCCATTTTCGACTTCGACTTTGCAACAGGATGCAAATAGAAAATTGCATTTTTCTGCCAAGCAGACGATGACACTGGCTCAGCATTTATATGAAGGGGTAGATCTGGGGAGTGAGGGCTCTGTTGGTTTGATCACTTATATGAGAACAGACTCTTTTAACCTGGCGGAAAGCGCTATAAAAGAGGCACGCAGTGCTATTGGTAAGGAATTTGGTGAAAAATATGTACCTGAAGCTGCTAGAACCTATAAAACTAAATCAAAAGGGGCGCAGGAAGCACATGAAGCGATCCGTCCGTCTTCATTTTCAAGAACTCCTGACAAGATGAAGCAATATTTGGATAATAGCCATTATAAACTCTACAAATTGATCTGGGAAAGGGCGATTGCTTGTCAGATGGCCGATGCCGAGATCGAGGAAACTGTGGCACAGATCGGTTCAATCGGGGCTAAGAATGAATATAATTTTACCGCCAAGGGGTCGATTATCGTTTTTCCAGGGTTTTTGAAGGTTTATGAAGAAGGGAAAGATGATATCGAAGAAGAAGGCTTGGTTTTGTTGCCAGAGCTTGAATTGAGTGAAAAATTGAATTTGGATAAGGTTGACGGAAAGCAGCATTCAACTCAGCCACCGGCTCGATATACTGAAGCTTCTCTGGTGAAAGAGCTGGAAAAGCGCGGGATCGGCAGACCGTCGACTTATGCGCCGATTATGAGTACGATCGTTGATCGAGGCTATGTCCAGAAGCTAGAGGGTAAATTTCAACCTCAAGATGTGGCTTTTGTGGTAAATGACCTCTTAGTGGAGCATTTTAAGGACTTTGTGGATTATCAATTTACAGCGCGAATGGAAGAAGAATTGGATGATATCGCTGAGGGTAAATTGAAATGGCAACCGGTTATTCATGAATATTATGATCCGTTGGCCAAATTGTTGATAGAAAAAATGGAAACAGTGGAAAAAAAGGGATTGGTAGAAGAAAAAACAGATCAAAAATGCCCTGAGTGTAAAAAGCCATTAGTTTTGAAATTGGGTAGATTTGGGAAATTTTATGCTTGTACCGGTTATCCTGATTGCACTTATAAACAGGCTTATTTGGAAAATAAAGAGGGTGAGGCGATGACGGTTGCGGAAGTTGAGGAACTAAGCGATGAAAAATGTCCAAAATGCGGGTCGCAGCTGACAGTGAAAGTCGGTAGATTTGGGAAGTTTCTCGGTTGCAGTAAATATCCGGATTGCAAATTTACAAAACAGATTGGGGCAGGGGATGCGGTAAAATGTCCAAATTGCGACAAGGGTGATCTGGTGATGAAACGAACCAAGAGAGGAAAGCCATTTTGGGGGTGTTCGAATTATCCAAATTGCAAAACGGCTTTTTGGACCGAACCTGTTGAGAAAAAATGTCCAAGTTGTAAGAGTTTGATGGTTCGATCAGGGAAAGATAAGATAAAATGTACTAAGTGCGACTTCGAAGAAGAAGTAGTTAGTAGTTAGTAGTTAGTAGTTTGCGAGGAAATAACAGGGTTAAATGTCAAATTTCCAATGTCAAATGACAAATCAAATCCTAAATCCAAATGTCAAATTTTTGATATTTAGTCATTTGAGGTTGATTTGACATTAGAAATTTGGATTTTGAAATTATGAGGTATTATGTCTAGTATTCCGAAGTCTGTACAAGATTTAATTGAAGAATTTGGCAAATTGCCGGGGATCGGGCCGAAATCGGCTAGTCGGTTAACTTTTTATTTACTGACAAAACCGACAGAAGATGTTGTTAAACTGTCTGAAGCAGTTGGGAATTTGCGTAAAAATCTCAAAACTTGTGAAAACTGCTTTAATATTGCCGAAAATAGCCCTTGTGCGATCTGTATGAATAGTGCCCGAGATAAGAAAAAATTATGTGTGGTTGAGGAGCCGTTGGACGTGGTAGCACTCGAGAGAACCGGTTTTGATGGATTTTACCATGTTTTAGGAGGAGTGATTTCGCCGATAAACGGGATCGGTCCGGAAAATTTGAGAATCTTTGAATTATTTAAGAAAATTGAAGATGGCCAAATCGAGGAAATTATCTTGGCAACTGATCCTTCACTCGAGGGCGAGGCGACTTCAATGTATATTAATCATAAAATCTCAGAACAAAAAAAACAGAACATAAAAATAAAAAATCTTAAACTGACAAGGATCGCAAGGGGTTTACCGGTCGGCGGTGATTTGGAATATGCTGATGAGATGACACTGACTAGGGCGATGGAGGGACGGAATAGTTATTAGTAGTTAGGAGTTGGGAGTTAGTAGTTAGGGGGGGGCGGATAAGTAGCTGGGAGTTGGTAGTTAGGAGTTGGGGGGGCCTGAGATGAGGGACGATCTCTCGACAGGCTCGAGATGACAGTAGGGAGAGGGTTGGAACTACTAACATGTTGACAAATTGGACAAGAATAGTAAAAATTGTGTAAAATAGAAAAAAAGTTAGTTATTGGAGGAGAAAAATGAATGATATTCCTGTATTTTATTGCTTGAATTGCGGTTATGTTGGAACTGCACCTGGAACATGCCCAGAATGTGGTGGAACTTTGGTGGCTGATGATATGAATTTGCCACATGAGAATGAAGACGATAAGTATGATGAGGATTTGTTGGAAGAGACGGAAGAGTCTGATGATTTGCCTGAGGATAAGTTTGAGGATGAATAGGGCGCAAGCTAGTAAGCTGGTAAGCAATAAGCTAGTAAGAAATAAGTAGTAAATGGCATATTTTTACTGCGATTCAAGAATGAGTGAGTTGATGAATAAAATTAAACTTTATAATACAATGACGCGTTCGGTTGAGGATTTTAGGCCGATTAGGGATAATCAGGTTAAATTGTATGTGTGTGGACCTACAGTTTATAATTTTGCTCATGTTGGTAACCTGAGAGCTTATCTTTTTGATGATTTGCTTCGAAGAGTTTTGAAATTTGCCGGTTATGAGGTACAAGAGGGGATGAATATAACCGATGTTGGCCATCTGGTAGGGGATGGAGACGAGGGGGAAGATAAGCTCGAATTGGGTGCAAAAAGAGAAAATACCGATCCTCTGACGATCGCTCGGAAATATGAGGACAGGTTTTTTCAGGATATGGAAAAATTGAATATTGAAAGACCGGAAGAGGTGGTTCGGGCGACTGATGCAATCGAGGAACAGCTTGAAATCATTAAAATTCTAGAAGAAAAGGGTTTTACTTATTCGGATGAATTTGCGATATATTTTGATACTTCCAAGCTTTCGGATTATGGAAAATTGACTGGGCAGAAGCTGGAGGATAAAAAAGTGGGTGTCAGGGAAGAAGTGGTCGTCGATCAAAATAAGAAAAATCCACAAGATTTTGTGCTTTGGTTCTTTTTGGCCGGTCGCTACAAAGATCACATTTTGCAATGGCCTTCACCTTGGGGGAAAGGTTTCCCAGGTTGGCATATCGAATGTTCGGCTATTTCGCGAAAGATTTTGGGTCAATCTTTTGATATTCATGCCGGCGGAGTGGATCATATTGGGACACACCATACAAATGAGATCGCTCAGAGCGAAGCGGCTTTTGAGACACCGCTTGCAAATTATTGGATGCATAATGAATTTTTAAATATTGATAGTACTAAAATGTCGAAAAGTTTGGGAAATGTTTATACCTTGACTGAGATCGAGGAAAAAGGTTTTGATCCGATTGATTTTCGATATTTTGTGATGTCTGGTCATTATAGGTCAAAATTGAACTTTACGTGGCAGGCGCTCGAGGGGGCGAGATCAACTTTGAGGAAAATACGGGCATTGAAAGGAAAATCAAGCAATGTTGAAAATAGAACAAATGTCATTGATATAGTTAAAGATATGTTATACAATGATCTGGACACGCCAAAAGCGCTTGCTAGATTGCATGAAGCAAATGATTTTGAGCTGTGGAAGTATTTTGAACCGGTTTTTGCTTTTGATATCGAAAGAGATGATCTGATTAGTGACGAGGTAAAAGAATTGGTAAAGAAGCGAGAAGAAGCGCGATCGGTGAAAAATTGGCAGCTAGCGGATGAGTTGCGAGGTAAGATAGAAAAGATGGGTTATCAGGTTGAGGATGCGCAAGACGGGGTGAAAATAGTACGTCAATAAGGCTGTTTAGTATTGACAAAGTCATTTGTTTGTGATACAATCATACGTTGACTAAGAAACGGAGGGGCCCAACTGGATTGGGACCTGTTTTATAGTATTAAGTATATAGTATTTAGTATTTTGGGCCTGACGGCCTGGAAGAAAATTAACATTTTTGGTGGATATGGTCTTGGCTGGGAAACTGGGGATTGATACATTAAATATTAAGTATCTCTTTTCCTTCTTTTGTCCCTCGGGATGCTCGTTAGCTTGCTAATGGAGATCCTGGCCAAGACCTTGCTCACTAAAAGCGAAATACATTGAACGCTATGAGGTGTAGTAAGATATCATGTTCTAACGCCTTTTTTAGGCGATTAGATAGTTCTTTAAGAATTACATCGAAAATGGCTTAAGGAGGCCACGAAAAATGAAAAAGTTTCTGTTTCTGATCGTCACTCTGGTGGCCTTGTTGGCGCCAATCGAGACTTCTGCTTTTTCTCTATTCTCTGATACAAAAGAGATAAAGGAGATAGGAGGTTATTTCAGCTGTGCTTATTATAAGCAGCAGATGAAAACCACCGCCTCATTTGTCGGATATGTGGAATTTACCCAGACGCCTTCAGGCAACCTGATGGCAAAAGGAGATGTTCCACCGTGCGGATTCCTTCTGCTCAAGCTTCGTCTTGATCCAGTTGACCGTGTAGATATTGGCCGACGGGCTAAGATTATGGCACATTGTTACCCTGTAGCGGAGTCTTGTAGCCATCCAAATTGTAAGGAATGTAATAAGACAAAGCCAAAAGGTATGCAAAATATGATTACTATTGCTGAGTCTTCAGACACTCTTTATCTGGAAGCATGGTATCCGATCACTTCTGTTGAGGAGCTCGGTTTTACTTTGATGGGAAGATCCGCCATAAAAGGCGAGAGAGATTTTTCCACTTTGGTGACCATTCCAGTATCGAAGGTATCGGTTGGAACTTGGATTCAAGATCCGAGCGCTGCTGGTCCGATCAGTGATAATGGTAATAATATTGGTTCTACGAGAGCAGATTCGTCTGGATCTGGTTCTACAGGATCAGTTTCGCCATTTGAGGCATTAAAACCTGCAAAGACAGAATATGACCCGATCAAAAAGACTGTAACGCTGATCGGTAAATGCCTCATTATCAGGCTGGTAGGAATGAACGGGGGTCCATTTTGCGGCGATGGAAAAATTAAGATTTCTACACCCGCGAATAACAGATCCGTACTGAAAACATACCAAAATGGTATGTTACTCAAGAATGGCTGTCTAATTGTTGACAACATTCTTGAGATAAAGGCTGGTCCTGGTACATGTTTACAAATAGATGCCGGGGGTTTCAGTCGTTATGACAGAGACAACGATACAATAACCTTATACGGGGGAGGTAACTAAGATGAAACGAAAGATCATCATAATGCTTATGTGTTGCGTTTTTCTGTCGGGTGTATGCCTGGCAGATACGGTCGATGATTTCGCTGTTTCGTCGGTTACTAAACCCGACGAATCGCCACTTGATCTGGCAGGGGTCAAATTTGACCCTGCTATTCTTGCGAAGTTTCAGAATTTTAATTTCACGACGACCCATTTTGTTGATCCGGTTGCGGTTGTGGTGGAAAAGAAGAGCTCTGAAATGGATAAGACGAATTGTCTTGTTCTGTCGCTTCGAAAAAGTAAGATGAGTGGATCTGGACAGGCTAATGATCTTCAAGTCGATGTTTGCTGGAAAGGACAATTTTCCAAAAAAACCTCGGTAGTCAAAGGCCGTTTGGTCTATGATTGGTGTCAAAATCCAGTTGTGGCGATAATCGCCGAAGAAGATATTCATCTGAAGATTAGAGCGGAGCTGGTCAAACAACTTCGCGAGATCTGCGATGCGACAACCAGGGTAGTTTTGCCACCATTGGTTCAGCAGCCTGAATGTGCAACTTCCCGTAGACCGGGTGTTATGACTCAGTCTACTGGTAAATCTAGAACATGGATAGCTGAGGAAGGTATCCTGAAATTTTGTTTCGGGTTATCATGGCTGTTAAATCAGCCGTCGGTGAATAACAATCTTGTCGCAAATGGCGGCAATGGGTATGGTGCAGCAGCATCATCCAGTACCAGTACATCGACGTCGACTTCTTCGTCTAGTGCAACTGGTCCAGATGGGACCGGCACGACAAGTGCCGGACAAAGTACAAATTCGCACTCGGAATCGGGTGCACCTTAAATTACTCCGCGAGGGGGAGGTTTTACCTCCCCCTCGCACTAACTTTTTAAAGATGAGTTTGGACAATTCAATATTGGATTGTTGAAATTTGTCTTTTAGAATAATAAGTAGTCAAAAGATGAGTATGGTATGTATTATTAATTTAATTTAACCGGGAGGTTATATGGAAAATCTTAAATATGGAGGAATCGTATTATTTGCAGGCTTGATCTTTATGGTAAGCCCTGTTTATGCTGCGAGTACTTCTGGTGGCGGGAGCACATCTGGTGGGACTAGCTCTACTGTTGTTAGTGGGGATACTTTTGCTGCTACAAGTCAGCATAATGAATCGGCTAATTCTAGCGCAGCGGCTGCTCCAGTAAATTATGGAACAATCACAACAACTGTGACTCCAACGACAAGCACTACGACTTCCACACCGACAACGTTAAATACAAACGTAAATACAGGAAGTACTAGTACTTCAACATCCACATCGGGTGGATCGAGTACAGTCGGCGGAAACAAAAATGGAACAGCGGCTGCAAGTGAGCACAGTGAATCAGCTGCATCTTCAAGCGCAAGTGGAAATTCTAGCTCGACTTCAGCTACTAGCTCTGGTGGATCAAGTGCTGTTACGTCTGCTTTGGTTGCATCAAAAACTTCAACAGAAGCAAAAGGTGGAACTCATACTACTTTACCTCAAGCTGGTGCGACTTATGGATTGCCAGGATTGCTTGCTCTTTTGAGCGGGGCAGCTGGAATTTATTTCAGACAGAAAAAGAATGCTGGGTTTATCTTGAATCCAACATTCTAAAAACCAGCGGGTTTTTAGAAGTATCAAGTATCAAGTATTTGGTATTAAGTATTAAGAGAATAAAAAAGGACTTCGAGAGATCGAGGTCCTTTTTTTATATATAAATTATGTTTTTTATAGAATGATGATTTTTCATTTTTTACAGTGATACTGCAGGACATGGATCAAGGATGAGGGGGTTCATTCAGAGGACGCCCCCTACATCCTTAACGATCCCCCAAAGGGGCCCTTTCAGGGCTATATCCTCTTCACTGCTTTTCCAAGCCCGTCAAAATATATCATTCTTCCTAAACAGACACTCCTACGATCGACTAGG
>VFKW01000041.1 GCA_009885355.1 Candidatus Berkelbacteria bacterium | reverse complement strand
TTTTGAAGTGGAGAATCATTTTTTCCTTTATATAATCCTGACGGATGAGGAGAAGAACCTTTTTTACTTTCTGCAGAAGCAGGGTACCGAAGAGGCTTCTATTTGGATAGAATGATATATTTTGACTTCCTGGAAAAGAGGGAATTTTTATGTTTTTTTATTTGCTGATCTGGTTGGGGGTTGATTTTTGTTGTTTTTTATGCTATACTTTATTTTAGCGTGTTTAGATTATTTTACAAAAAGAAAGGATTTTTTATGAGAACAAAAATTGTTTGTTCGATCGGACCTGGTACAGAATCTGAGGAAATGATTGAGAAATTAATTAATGCCGGTATGAATGTTGCCCGTATGAATTTTTCACATGATGTACATGAAGCTCATGGGCGTAGAATTGATTTGGTAAGATCTGTGGCCAAAAGATTGGGCAAGGATGTTAAAATTCTTTGCGATTTGCAGGGGCCAAAAATTCGCGTTAGTCAATTTGACGGTTCACGTCGTTTAAATGACGGTGATAAGGTCACTTTGGTTACAAATGTTTGCAGTACTATTAAAGATAGTGAAATTTGCATTGAAGATCCATATTTACACACTGATGTAAGCGTGGGTGATATTATTTTGATTGATGACGGTTTGATCGAACTTGTTGTTGAAGAAATTGTTAATCATCGTATCTTTTGTTTGGTTGTAAATGGCGGCGATCTTTACCCTCGTAAAGGTGTAAATTTACCTATGACTACGACTACAACATCTTCTTTGACCGAAAAAGATGAAGATGATTTGAAATTTGTTTTGACAAAAAATCCTGAATGGATTGCGATTTCATTTGTGCAGGGACCAGATGATGTTAAGCAATTGCGCGGATTGATGGGAGACTCGAAGGCTCGCGTGATGTGCAAGATGGAAAGAGCAAATTCTATTGAGAATCTATATGAAATTGTTGAAGAAGCTGATGGTATTATGGTTGCTCGCGGCGATTTGGGTGTCGAGCTTCCATTTGAAAAATTGCCTATTATTCAAAAAAGAATTATTAAAACCTGCAATGATGCTAATAAACCAGTTGTGACTGCAACTCAGATGCTGGCTTCAATGGTGAAATCACCTGTTCCTACTAGGGCTGAAGTGTCTGATATTGCAAATGCTGTTTTGGATGGAACTGATGCGATCATGTTGTCAAATGAAACTGCGATTGGTAAATATCCGATCGAATCAGTAAATACGATGGTTAGAGTTGCTATCGAGACTGAAAATTATATGTTTCATCGGGAAAACAAGATTTAGACCAAGCTGGTCTCTCGGCAAGCTCGAGATAAATAAGCAGTAAGCTAATAGGATTGAAGAGTGTTGTATTGCTCAACTGGATATTGTTCGACTGGAGTGGAGAACTGAGTAGTGTAGCTTCTCCACAGGGTCGAAGAATATATGATCTATGTTAGTAAACGTCAAAAAGTGGCCGGGTGGCCGCTTTTTGGTATATTTTGGGTAGTTTAAGGGCTATTTACTCGGTTGGATGTCTCTTGACAGGATTTTTTTGTACTGCTAAAATCTGTTTATGTAAAATCTGAGCAATATTTAATATCGTTCAGATAATCAAGAGGCGTTGAAACATTATCTTATTTGGTCGCTTTGATAATGTGGAGCTAGTAGCGAAACCGGCTTGGATACTCAATTTAGTAGTTTGTAGCTGGTAGTTAGGAGTTAGGGAATCGAATATGATCTTTTTAAGTTTGGATATTAATTTATTATTTAGGAGTTGATATGAAACCAGAATTTTTTGATCGACGAAAATTTCCGAGAGTGAAAATGGATTGTTCGATATTTTTAGAAGTTGGTGGGATGAAAGTGGCAGCTAGGTTAAATGACATAAGTGAAAGTGGTATGTCGATTTTTTGTCCAAAACTGATTGAGGATTTTACGATTTTAGAAATGACGATTGTGGTTACTCACCATAATGTAAATAATATGTTAGAATCGGAGATTGTTTGTCAGGCAATTACTGTGCGATCGGAAGAGTTTTTTGATCCGATCAGTGGGAATGGATATAAGATGGCGATGTTTTTTAGTCAAATTTCGGCTGAGTCTAGGAAAGTGATTGTACTATTGGCCGGTAAGCTGGTAAGCAGTAAGCTTGTAAGCTGATAAGAAGTAAATGTCAAATTTCTAATTTCCTCATTCGAGTCTGAGCCTGAGGGCTCATCCCTCAGAGTCGAAGACAATGTCAAATTGTGGAGCGCCTGCCTGCCGGCAGGCAGGTTTCACGCCAGAGTATAACTGGATCCCGGGTCGTAGCCCGGGATGACGATCTAATAAAGTAATTTTGAGCTAAGCGGGTAAATTCGCAAGGCAACTTCTCCACAAGGTCGAAGTATACTGGTTAAGCTATAAAATATTACTTTTTATGGTATAATTGTGGGGATTAAGGAGTTTATTATGGCTGAAAATTTTGAACATGTGCCTGTTATGGCAAAAGAAGTGATTGCTAATTTGAATATAAATCCAGATGGGATATATGTGGATGGGACTTTGGGCGGCGGCGGCCATGCAGCTTTGGTCTTGGAAAAATTGACGAATAAGGGTAAATTGATCGGGATTGATCAAGACTTGGAAGCTATTGCAGCTGCAAAAGAAAACTTGGCTAAATACGGTGAAAAAGTAATTTTTGCCAATGATAATTTTGTGAATTTGAAAGAAATATTAAATAGTTTGGATATTGAAAAAGTGGATGGGATTTTGTTGGATTTGGGGGTTTCGAGTTATCAATTGGATAATTTAGATCGCGGATTTAGTTTTCGTGAGACGGATGAAAATTTTTCAAAGAATTTAGATATGAGAATGGATTTGGGGCAGGATTTTACGGCTTATGATGTGGTAAATCGATATAGTGAAGATAAATTGAGGGAACTTTTTTATAGATATGGTGAGGAGCCTTTTTCAAGGATGATTGCTCGCAGAATTGTGGAAGATCGACGTGGCGGTGATATTGCCACAATTGGTGAGTTGATGGAGATTATTAAAAAAGCTATGCCACCTAAATATCGAGCGGGAAAAAAGGGTGGGAATTATGCTAGTAAAATCTTCCGAGCTTTACGAATGGAAGTGAATGATGAGTTGAATGTGGTGGATGAGGTGATTCCTCAGGCGGTCGAGGCTTTGGCACCTGGTGGAAGATTGGTCGTTATCACTTTTCATTCGCTTGAAGATCGTCTGGTGAAGCATAGTTTTAGAAATATGGCACATGCGGATGATTCTCTTATTAAATTAATTTCAAGAAAAGCGATTAAGCCGACAGAAAACGAAATTTTAGAGAATTCTAGGGCTTCTAGTGCGAAGATTAGGGTTATTGAAAAAATCTAAGGTTAGCTTTAGATTTTTTCGGAATAATGAATTAAGAATAATGAATAATGATTTATTTAAATTATATTTAGTTTGAAACAATAATTTTTAATTTTTTTTGCAGTGATGCTGCAGATTTATGGGTTAGGGATAAGGGCCTCCGTTGCTATGGCCGCCCCCTACCCTTAACAATCCCGCCGGGCAGAGCCGCCGGCTAGAAGCCTCTGGCTGGCAGCCCTCTGGGCGGCGCCCACCCCGCCACGCTCTTAAGGAGAAAAAATAATTCTCCTTTCTAAAAAATTAAAACGGCATAGGCCGCCTTTCGGGTTGACTTAAGTTTTTGAAGTGGAGAATTATTTTTTCCTTAATATAATCCTGACGGATGAGGTTTTATATGACTATTTTTAATTTGTTTTTTTGTATTTTAATTTTGTTTTAAATTCTAAATTTTAAATTTTAAATTTCTCAAAATGTCTATATTTTGTTTGTCTGG
>VFKW01000110.1 GCA_009885355.1 Candidatus Berkelbacteria bacterium | reverse complement strand
GCCATTCAAAAAGTCGGTTCTCAAATGTATGAACAATCCAAAGATCAACCACAAGAACCAGCCGCTGAGGAACCAACTGAAGAAAAAAAAGAACAATCAACCGAAGAAGCCGAAGGCGAACAGGTAAAATAGTCATAAATGTCAAATTGCCAATTTCCAATGTCAAATGGTATATTTAGCAAGTAAGCCATTTGTCATTTGGATTTTGGGTTTGATTTGACATTTGAAATTAGGATTTTGAAATTGATGAAAAAAGATTACTACGAAGTCCTCGGCATCAGTAAATCCGCCAGCGACGAAGAGATAAAAAAAGCCTATCGCAAGATGGCTATGAAATACCATCCCGATCGCGCTGGCAAATCTGCCGAGGCACAATTTAAAGAAGTCAACGAAGCCTATCAAGCCTTATCTGATCCACAAAAACGCGCCGCTTACGACCAATTCGGCCACGCCGGCGTCGGGCAAGGTGGCGCTGGCGGTTTTGGTGGTGGTGGATTTGGCGGTGGTGGTTTTCAAGGCGGCTTCGGCCAAGGCCAAGGTGGTTTTGATTTTTCCGGTTTCGGCGGTGGGGGACTGGGCAGCATTTTTGAAGATCTTTTCGAAGGTGCTTTTGCCAATATCCAAGCCGAGATCGCAATTTCCATATCCCAAGCCGTTTTAGGCGACGAAATCCATTTTCAAACTCAACAAGGCGATAAATTAAAACTCAAAATTCCAGCTGGCGTAAATGACGGTGCGCAATTTCGTTTCCGCGGCAAAGGCACGCAAACTCGCCGCGGCCGCGGCGATCTAGTCATCAGTGTTCGCATCGAAATCCCCAGACATCTCTCCAGAGAACAAAAGCGCCTTTGGGAAGAATTGCGAAAACTTGATAAGAGCTAGTGTATAATTCTTTCCATATATATTATTAAAATATTGCGCTAAATATAAATATACTTTATACTTTATACTAGATACTTTATACCACTAAGGAGGGTTATGAGTGTTCCCTCATGGGATCTATTTATCATAATTTTTCTAGTCATTGCCGTCGGCTTTGGTTTTATTATGCAACGCGATCGTGTTGTTTCTTTTATGCTTTCCATCTATGCCGGCATCGTCGTCTCCACAGCTGTAGTTGAACCGATCAGGCTTTTCTTTACCGGCAATAAAACCTTTGTCAATTCCATGTGGATTCAGGGCAATTTTTCACCTTTTACCATTCAAGCCGTCGTATTTTTATTGGTCGCTTTCCTCGTCGCTGGCAAATCAGGTTTGGGCGGCAAAGGCACTCGCGGCTTACTTTCCCCAATTGAAATAATTTCCTACAGTTTTTTCAATGCCGTTTTATTATTATCTGCCATCACGACTTTTATGCCCCCCGAAATGCGTCAAGGCATTCAAGAAGCCTCCAAAATGGCCAATTTCATTGTTACTTATAAATTATTCTGGATCATCGCTCCAGTCATTCTCATCGTCGTCACCGGCGGCATCCGCCGCACCGGCTCCAGCTATGACTAATAGGTAAGTCTCACAACCTGTTGACCAAATGTCAATTTTTTGTTATAATAATTAAGTCCAATTCAATATTGGGCCAGCCCTAAGACTAAGTCTCCCCATTGGGGAAGGGGACCCTTCGGGTTAGCTCAAATTTCGATGGATGCCATATGAAGAATATGGGCCAGTAGCTCAGTGGTAGAGCAGGGGCCTTGAAACAATAAGAGCCTTTGTAGAGAAAAACAATCTACAAAGTGGACATCGCTATATGCTGGAAACTCCGATGTATCCGGTGGTACTCGCTCGTAAGAGCAGTGAAAATCCATCCGGTGCGGACAATCAGCAGGAAACCTCGCCAATGGCGGGGGCTCCTCAGAGACTACACGCGATGCACCTGAAATGGTGAAGATATAGTCCAGACTACAATCCGTCAACTGACGGAGCTAGGGCAACCTAGTGTGGTAAGTTAAGCCTCGTGTCGCGGGTTCGATCCCCGCCTGGCCCTCCAAATTTAACTCACAACTTACAACGAACAACTGACAACAGACAATTTGAGATAGAAATGGTGATTTTTAGTAGAAATGTTGTATAATTAAATTGAATTAAGGAATAGAAAAGTATAAAAGCCTAAACTCCAGAGTATAAAATTATCGTCCCCTAAATGTCTTACTTTAAGCTTATAGATTTAATGTAAATAATACAACTATAGGAGAATATGATGAAAATTGAATTTACAAATGGACAATTTGAGGAACTAATCAAGCTTAATGCTATTGCAACAGGAATTTTAGGGATTCTTGGAGATTCATTACCCGATACTGATTATAAAAAACGATCAATTAAAGCTGATGAGATTGCGGGATACTTGCTCAAGCATGCCAAGGGGTTTGATTGTGAAAAATATATTAGCCCATATGGGGATAAAAATGATTTAGATGATGAGATTTTTGAGAAGAAGATCCTTCCAATTTTAACTGATTATGAGCAATTAGGTATTGTCGATGGTCTGGCAAATGAACTTGCGTGGCGCGATTTTCGAAATGATCATACACCAGCAGAGTTAGCTATACTGGAAAGGAAAAATAGCGGATTTTTCGGTGTTGAATTATTTAAGTATGAAGAAAAATATCAGAAGGAATTTGAAAAAAATGGTTTTGAAAGATTGTACATAAAAGGCGATGACGGCGATACACTCAACTCCTGAGAAGGTCAAAATGAGCACAAAAGATACTAAATCAAAGGACGACACGGTATTTCAGTTTAAAATTTCATTAAATGATTCTAGCCCAAAGATATGGCGACAAATTTTGGTTCCAAAGTCATACTCATTTTTTGAATTACATTGTGCAATCCAGGACGCGATGGGTTGGACAGATAGCCATTTGCATGCATTCTATATCAGTCAGAAAGGAACAACACAGCCTTTGGCTATACAATTTCCAGATGCAGAAAATGAGACATATTGGCCGGACAGAGAATCCTTAGATGAAAGGGAAGAAAAGATTGAAAAATATTTCGGTAATCAAATTAAGCAATGCCAATATTCATACGATTTTGGGGACGGTTGGGACCATACAATTTTATTTGAAAAAGAACTGTCAAAAGATAATAAACTAGAATACCCCGCGTGTCTCAAAGGTGAAAATGCTTGCCCTCCGGATGATTGTGGCGGTCTTGGCGGATATGATCGATTATTAACAATACTCAAAAATTCAAAGAGCCCAGAATATCGTGAAATGTGTGAGTGGATGGGGATAGAAAGTGGAGATGAATTCGACCCGTTTGAATTTAAACCATCAGAAGTTGAGTTTAGTGATCCCAAAGAGCGATTGAAAGAATGGGAAGAGGGATATAATTAATTCAGATAAAAGATGAATCTTCAGATCAAAAAGAAGCTATTTTCTCAATGTGCGCTATAAATTCTCTGCAAACTTATTTTTATTCGCATACCTCTCCAGTACTCGTCATCTTTAAGGAGTGTTATAACATCCTCAATGATGGGCCTCTGAGCCGACATAAGCCCCGACAAGTCGGGAATTTTTGGTATGGATGTGTATAATTAAATTGATCTGATAATATTGAGCTAAGAGGTATTTGAAATGAAAAAAGAGACTAAAAATAAGGCAATCGCAATCTTTGACGGCAATCAAATACGCCGTCAATGGGATGAAGAAAAAGAGCTTTGGTATTTTTCGGTTTCGGATGTTATTGCGGTTTTGACAAAAAATATTAATCCTGTAGCCTATTGGCGAAAACTCAAGGAAAGATTATTAAAAGAGGGCGGAAGTGAAACCGTGACAAATTGTCACGGTTTGAAAATGATCGCACCGGACGGCAAAATGAACAGAGGGGACTGTCCCCTTTTATTTTTGCAGAGGGGACTGTCCCCTTTTATT
>VFKW01000035.1 GCA_009885355.1 Candidatus Berkelbacteria bacterium | reverse complement strand
TCGAAATAAAAAAAGATCCAAGATAAACTGGACATTTACAAAAGAAAAAGCAATTAAAAAGTTTAAGCTTGAGATATTGCACAAAGACTAAGATGATTTGATACTAGATGTTTATGTGATCCAAGAGCTGCTTCGTATTCTTTATTGGACTCTTCTATGCGTTTCAGGTAGTCTTCAAATTTGCGCTGCTTTAAAACATTACGCCATGCATCTTCGGGATCGGTTTTCATATATATAGTAATTACTTCCTTCTCTGGAAATAACCTTTTTAAACGAAGCTTAGAATCTTCAACTTGATAAATCATACCTTTCAAAATTGGTATGTGGTTTCGGTCAACGACAGCTTTTATTTCATTAACTGATGTCCCATAGTAATGTCCAGCAAAGATATTGGGCAATATGAAGAAATCATCCTTTAATAAATTTTCAAATTCGCAATGTGATACGAATTCATATTCACCATTATCATCAAACCGCAGTTCTCTGGTGGTGTGTCTTTTTACTGCCTCAACTTTAAGGTTGGTAGCAGTCTTTAATAAGTTAATTACAGTATCTTTGCCGCAGCCAGAAGGTGCGAGCAGAATAATTATTTTATTTGGTTTAAATTGTTTCATTCCACATACTTTTTTCTTAAACATTATCTATTTTTCGATATAAGTTATTCGGACTAATAGTTTATTATCATTTTAATCCAATAATATAATCTTGTAAATGAATATAAATATAGTTGTAAAATTTGAGGCTCTTGCAGGTTTTAAATCACTTTCGGTGAAGTCTGTAGTCGTCGGGCACAAGTATCTAAAGTTTAAAAAGAGTCCGGTAACGAATTACCGGACGTTAGTATATCTCATCTATATGGTCAACAGAGCGTTCTTCTCTGTAAACTCATATATAAAAGGAATTAGATCTGCTAATATGCCCAGCGCTTGGCGATAGGTTCCTTCGTCTTGTCTCACGAGTTGCTTGTTTAGCTCCTCGGTGTAGTGACCGTCTGCCGTTACCAGCTGAGCCAGTATATCTGCCAATTCACCCGGAAATAATTCCCTGTAAGCATCACAGACTACTGATTTTGACCCTTCACCTCTATCTTCACCCTTCATCCAGAGCATCTGACGTGCAACATGGACGGGTATACCCATGGCTTTTGAGAGGTGCTCATTTGAAATGGAATTGCTGCATCTAGCCATTTCAATGGAGAGCTTTTCTAGAGTCAGCAACCGATTCCGCAGATAGTCTCCCACTTCCATGTTCAAACTTGAGTGGAGATGATCCAAGCTGATCGTCTCAATTGGATTGCCCTTGATCGCCCCATCATGTTCAGCCGACCAACGCATATGGCCTGAAAAGTACCTGGTGATTGAGTGCAAGGACTGGGTTGATGCAATTTCGCTGATTGGTATTAGTCCCAATGGTACATTATGTCTAGATGCATAGTCTATAAAATCACCAAAGAGTTTCATTGCAAGCAACCTATGCTCAGATGAATAAATCACCAAGTAGTCAAGGTCGCTGCGCGCATTAAAATCATTTCTGAGGACAGAGCCGAGCTTTAATGCACATAATACTTGGTCACTCTCCTTGATTCTATCGTCAAGATAGCACGACACATCAAGGAAATCTTCTGTTGAAGGTACTGATCTCTTGGAAACTTGCTGCCAAGAAAATACTTTGCCCAACCTCATCACCTCCCTTTGTTGTGCTCTAGGCAGTGGCAACGGTATTCTATGATCCTGCACATTATATCAGTTATCCATCAAAAATTCAAGTCACATTCCAACGATCGAAGGTATTGATTTTTTCGATAGATTTGGTATAATTATATGTCAAGCTCAATCTTAACCTAGGAGGTGATTACTTTGTCAAAATTGGCAATCAGTGGTTTTGACGGGATCGGAAAGACACAGCAGATCAGTTTTTTATCTAGCTTGGGTACTCGTAAGATTACCCATCGACTTAAGAGACTCGTCGAATATGGCGACAATTGGCCAGCACAATCAGAAACAGCATCTCACGAATGGTGGTTCGGTCGGGTCGAATTCGATGACTTGGCTCAGATCATCATCCAATCACTCAACATTCGTAACCAGAGCTGTATCTCGGACAAAGTCAACATATTTGACCGAGGGACCCTGATGTTCAAGGCTGTCCTTGCAGCGACATATTCTACAAAGCACCTAGGCAGTCTAGACGATGCCTATGAACGAGTTGATAACATGTTCGCGGACCTCTTGGAATACACCCCGGAGGAATATGAACTGTTACTAGTTCCGAATAGTGTCTATCAGCAGAAAATAAAGACGCTACTCCAGATCATAGATATCAGAACCAACCAGTACACGCCCGAACAAGCGGCACGATATGCATCGTACCAGGGCTATCTGGGCACTACTATCGAACACTACTATGATAATATCCCCCAAGAGCGGAGGGTGGTAGTGAATGACTGTATATTGAATATCCAGAACGAGATTCGCTCCCGGGCTAATCTCGACTTGGGGATTAGTCTGCCGTTAGCATGCGAGAACTTCGAAAGAGGAATCGCTTTAGGCGGTCTCAGTGAATCTGGCAAGAGCGGTTTCGGGGATGCGCTTTCCAAGAAGTATGGCTTTTACCGCCTCAAGTTGCGATATTTTGAGGACATCTTGATTAGGGCTGGCCAGGATGTGCACGCGGGGAGTATGGGGTTCGAGTACCTTTCGTTCCTCCACTGCCATCCCCATGTGACTCGAGCATCAGTCGAGAGCATCCATGATCCAATTCTCCCGGCGTACTTCAAGTTGCTCCTAGGAGATCGTTTCACGATTGCGTTCCTTACGGCCCCTGAAGATCTGAGGATCAGTCGTACTGTCGCCAAGACAGGAATGACTATTGAGGAAGCCACATCGAAGGTACGAAGCAAAGATGAAACCAAGCGATCTCGCGGTGCTCATCAAGTCGAAGATATCGCCGATCTGGTGTTTAGCAATGAGTCTGATGGGATCGACGAAAACACACAGAGATTCGCAAAAAAGCTCGGCCTCTAATGGCCACAACCAAGGCGGTAGGAACACCATTGTTCCGCCGCCTTATTTTTTTAATCAAAAAGTGCTATATTGTATTCATGGAAAAAGAAATAATTAAAGATCAATCATTTGGAATAATTCCTTACTACAAAGAGGGCGATAAGCTTATCTATTTATTAATTTGCCATAAAGCAGGGCATTGGGCGTTCCCAAAGGGTCATCCTGAAGCAGGTGAAAGCATACCCGAAACTATTCAACGAGAAATTTATGAAGAAACAGGTATTACTAAGTTTGAAATATTACCAAAGCCAACTTTTGAAGAAAAATACAAATTCGAAAAGGGAGAAAAAATCCTTGATAAAACTGTAACTTATTATCTAGGGAAAATTGCTGAATTAAAAGCTGAAATTATTAGAACTGAAGAAATTATTGATTTTGCCTGGCTTGATTACGATCGAGCTCTAGAAAAAATATCACACGAAAGTTGTATAAGAATTCTCAAAGAAGCTAATGATTTTTTAATAAATCAAGTATAAAAAAAGGGGTCGGCAGCCCCTAGGAATTGCCGACCCCACGGTCTAGTATAGCTCGTTTTATCGGTTCTGGCAGAACATTTCTTTCTGCAATCTCCTCAATTGTGAGCCAAACAGGTTTGTATTCTCCCCAAAGGGCTGGGTCTCGGGTAGATTCAGGGCCGCCGATCTTATCGATAGTGCCGCTTATTATGCGGCTAAGAAAGAATAGCTCCTCTTCATTGCCCTTGAAAGTATCGAAGAGTGGTCCCACTTCTACCTCAACACCAAGCTCTTCTTGGCATTCGCGCAACAAAGCCGATTCTGGCGTGGAATCATATGTTTCAACCCCACCCCCTGGGAAAATCCAATAATGGTTTCCCTGCTTCGTCCTCTCGATGAGAAGGATGCGCTGGTTATCAACTATTACTGCTCTTACTCGCATGCGAATACCCCCTATCAATGATAGAGTTATATTTTACATCAAAAAACCTAACCTGTCAATTGCTATAGAGCCAAATTGCAAAATTCTCTGATTGCGTTTTCTAAAGCACCTTTATCCAAGTCTCTCTTTATTAAAAAGTTGTTATCCGTTAATAAGACAAAAGAATAGTTACCCGAATGATTAATTTTATCAAACTTCAATTCAGTTAAAATATTATTATTACAGACCAATTTTTTAACTTGCGGAAATATGCCGAAGTATTTTTCAAACTTTTTGCCTAACTCAATAATCGAATCATAACGGGAAGTATTAATAAGATTGCTATTATGCGCTAAAATTGCTGAAAAAATTATCCCATAAAAAACTGCTTCACCGTGTCTAATTGTCGTATTTCTCTCTAAATAATTTGCTAACGTATGGCCTAAACTCAAAGCCTTGTGAGAATCTTCAGTATCGTAATAATCTTTTTCGACAAAGCTCATTTTTGATCTGATTGAGAACTCTATTATCGTGTCTGAATTATCAAATTTTTTAGTATTCAGATGATCGCTTATTAAACCAATAATTTGGTTATTTTGTACAAGTAAAGCATGTTTCCAGATTTCTACTAATCCATTAACAACCTCTCGTGGTGGTAGTGTTGTTAAAAAATCAGTGTCTACAAAAACCTGTCTTGGTGAGTAAAACGATCCAACCAGATTTTTGTGTCCGTTATAATTAACTGCCACTTTCCCAATTACAATATCTGCAGCAGACATATATGTTGTCGGTACTTGGATAAAGTCAATTCCTCTCATATAAATAGAGGCAACGAAACCCGTTATGTCTGATACATAACCGCCCCCGATTGCCAAAAGACAAGTTTTGCGACTGGCTTTTAATTCAATTAGCTTATTAAGCAAATGAGCAGCGTGTTTATAATCTTTATAATGAGGCTTGGCGCTTACAAAAATAATCTTTTTATCGACGCTTTTAAGCAATAGATTATTAATTCCTAACTTATAGTGTTTGTAAGCATTTTTATCAGCAATGGTGATCACTTTATCATAATTATTTTTTTCAAGTAGTTTGCCATAATAATCCAGTACGCCATGCCCTATATAAACTTCTTCTTGTCCAGATGGAAGCTGAAATGATAGTTTGTTTGGATTATTCATCGCTACTACTTTTTGAAACCAGGTAATTCCCTAGTACTAAATAATCAATTGGTGTTGTACAGAACATTCTTAAGGCATCCTTTGGCGTTTCTACTACTGGCTCACCTGAATCATTAAATGAAGTGTTAAGCAGTACTGGCACATCTGTGATTTTATAAAATTCTTTTATCAGATCATAGTAGATGCCATTGTCTTTTTTATTAACAGTTTGCACGCGGGCTGTTTTATCGA
Organism: Candidatus Berkelbacteria bacterium; assembly: GCA_009885355.1. Lineage (GTDB taxonomy): Bacteria > Patescibacteriota > UBA1384 > VFKW01 > VFKW01 > VFKW01. The sequence continues at coordinate 40,111 of VFKW01000035.1, read as the reverse complement.
CATGTAAAGCAGCTGGTATTTTATCTACTTTATCTTCTTTTGCCTTAGCAACTAATAACATAAATGGACTTGGCACTTCAAGCTCAAAGAAATCTTGTGCATATTCTTCCAACACTGATGGCGCGAAGGGACGAAATCCTTCTCTATGTTTCACTTTTTCATTTAGGATGTCTTTCATCTCGGCAGGATAAGGCGCCGTTAATATGCTACGATGGCCTAACGCTCTGGGCCCAATTTCCGAGCCACCTTGGAACCAACCAATTATTTTACCATTAGCCAATAATTCTGCTGTAATGGAAGCGATATCTTTATGATATTTATATTTAAAGTTGAAAGATTTTACCTCGTACGGCAATGAATATATTTCCTGTTTCTTTTCTAACACATCAATAATTTCTTTCTCCTCATAATCCATTCCCAAATACGCATGATTTAACTGGATATTCTTTGGAATACCAAAATATCCATGATAACCATATAGTGCATTCCCTAATGGTTGGCCTGTATCATCACAGCACGGTGGTACAAATATATTTTTTATCGGAGTTTGGTCCAATATCTTTTTATTAATAATACTATTAAGGAACACCCCTCCTGCCAGACAAAGATCAGTAATTTTGTATTGTTCATACAGATTATTTATCAATTCGATGATTATTTTTTCTGTCCTATCCTGAACAAAAAAAGCTGCATCTTTATTGTTAAATTCTGAAAATGGCACTCCAAAATCTAGGTTATTGTCCCTTGTAATCTTGAGTGCACCTTGTGAGTATTTACCTTCCAATTTGCTGCTAATCTGATTTTTATTATTAATTTCATAGAGATCTACTCCTAGATTCTTCTCTTGTCCATATGATGCCAATCCCATCGTTTTACCTGCCTCTTGAGCACTCCAACCACAAAAATTCGTGAATGATTCATATGCACGTCCGATACCTTTATGGATAGAGCGGTTGGGATCATTACCCCCGATTTTTTTAATATCTTCGCCCTCGGCTAAGTAATAACTTTCCGTATCATTTAAATTCCCTAAACCATCTACCACCACTACTAATGCTTTATTGAACGGGGATAGGAAATATGTGCTGTAAGCATGTGATAAATGATGGTCAACACTGACAAATTTTTCTCGAGCTACACCTAAAGACGCTAATATCCCCTGATAATCATCTTCAAGTGGGTTATGGTAGCTGCTTGAAACAAACAAATCAATGTCCTGAATTTTTAGATTCATACGATTAATAAGGTAGAATAGTGAATATAAATAACCTGAAGAGTATTTTTGTCTAGAGAGTCTTTCTTCTGAAATACTAGCTAGACTGCCACCAGTGATAATTGCACCGCCGCCATGATGGCCTGTATTATATCCGAATATGATTTTATTATTGTTTGGTTTATCAAAATTAAGCAATTCTGTACTCCTTTAACCAGTTTAAAAATTTAATATAATTATTATATCTTTTATTTTTATCCTTAGGAAATTCTAGTATTTCCATCGGTAGCGGCAATTCAATATTGAAATAAGTCAAATTATCCTTCGCCATTGCTAAAGCATCTTTATATCCTAAAGCTTGAATATTCTGTCGATAAAGCAGCATTTTTATAACGGAGATTATTAGTTTATATACTGATCGTTCATTAAATTTTGTTTGATCAATTAATTCCCTTCTTATATTATGAAGATATTTCGCCATGTCCACTAAGTCGTAGGTCATAGTCATTTTTTTATCTAACTCTGGTAATACAATAGTTTGGTTATTAATTCTGGGTATATAAATTGCTTTATTAATATACTCGATTGCATGGCGAGTTTTTGGGTCCTTAAATAATTCTTTACTATTAAATTCTTTCCTTGAATAAAAAGTTGTACCGATTTTAATCATGCTTTTATTACCGGATAGAGCCTCATTTATATGGGAGAAAAGATCTGAGCTATATTCTTTAAAAACCATCAATAGATCGATATCGCTCCAGCCTTCAATCAGGTCGTTTCGTGCCAAACTGCCAGTTACGCAATAAAATAGCAGGTTATCGTTTTCAAGACGCTCGATAATTTTGAAAAAATCATTCTCAACTTTATAATATTGATTATTTTCCATTATTTTCCTCAAAAAATTGCATTAAATCTATCGGCTTTTTAAATTCTTGGCCATAGAATAATTGAAGATATCCTAAAGATAAAAACATGTCTTCTTTATCCATTTTGGTTACATCAAAAACACAAAGAATTTTCATGACGATGAAATTTTTGAATTCCTCATACCAATTTGGGTAATCACCAATAGTTAGCATTAAAGGATCAATTACTTGCTTAATGTATAGTTGCGTAAATTCTTTTCTCAATGGCGTTATTTGATGAGATAATTGATTATTATTGAAAGTGACAGTCTCTATTTTTGAGAATATATTTTCATGATTTTTAAACGCTCGTGCGTTGTATTTAAGAGCAAGGTAGCTGCCCTGAGCCAACTGATACCAAAAGAGTGTGGCAAATTCAGCCATTAATGGGTTCCAACCACCGGCCAAATAATCTAAAACAATGGGCTTGGTGCCAATGTTTAAGTCATTTGGATCGCATTGCGATAAAACGCACCATGTTTTGGATCGGTTATTGTAAAAGACCTCAATTGATTCTAGAATTTTTTCAAGATCCAGCGTAATCTTTCTACCGTTGAGGTTATATTGGTATCCATTCACTTGGCTAATGAATTTTTTATCATAATATTTCTTTAACCTCGTTTCGACTCTTGATTTGAAAAGAATATCCGAGCTTTCACCTTTATCTTCTCTTAATGTTGCGGCAAAAACCTTATTATAGATCTCTAATATATTTGTAAATTTATTATTAATTATCTCCTCGGCTGCAAATAAATCCACTAGTAGTCCGGATTCTTTACCAACAGAATTCTCATATTCAAAAATCAGAGCCGTTCTTTTATTATCGAAAGGATAATCGCTTATCAGCTTCGCAACCGGATAATTGTAGGAAAGTTTCTCATGTCCTAAAACTTCCAGTTTGGCCAAGTGATTGTCGACGATTTTATAGAAATAATTATTATCGTCCACACTCAATGAGCCATACGGCGGATTAAGTTCTTTAATTTTATCTTGGAAATTAATAATTTTAAGCATAAATACCTAGTCTGTTAAATTACTCCAAATCATACAATATTTCAGACTATAAATCAAGCCCAACGGGGGATTACCCGATAATATTTTTTATCTCTTTTGCGTTTCCCGCTGTTAGATGCTCGATGAGTCCATCTTCTCCTGTCTTGTTGAACCAGATCGCTTCAGCCCCGTATCCTCTAACTACTTCGACGTTATAATTAGTGTCATCAATATATATAACATGAGAACTTTGCATAAATTCTGGTTTAAAAATTTTATCATAATAATTTTTAAATGGTTTGGTTGATCTGAGAGTACTACTATAAAACTTTTCTTTAAAAACATCCTTGAGTCCGGCTTTTGCAAGTATCATCTCTCCCCATTTTGCAGGAATCTCTGACGCTAGAAATATGTTCACCCCTTTATTGTTATAATCTTTTATTAGTTCGACAACGTCTAAATTTAAAGCAACACGGCTAATAATTTCTTCCTCCATTAAGGATATCTCAACCTCTGGAACAATTCCTTGCCAAAAATCGCTGCGATCAATGTTATCAATACAATAAAGCAGGTATTTTTTCTTAAACAAATCATATGATACCGATTTTTCAACCAATGGATACACAAGCTTTGTCGCAATATACTCTTCTTCTGTTATAACGCCGATTAAATCAAAAATTAATTTTAGATTACCCATTATTTCTCCCGTACTTAAATTATATCTTATAAACCTAAATTCTAACAGTCCAATCCGACGGAAAACAAGTGAAGTATTTTAATTTATGAATTGACAAAAAATCATACAAATTAGATGATAGAAATAAGTTAGAAAAAGAGGGGGAAATGGATACGGAGCCAATTAAAAAAATAGTGCCTTGGCCATGGATTATCGGAGGAACTATTATAATTTTATTAATAATTATTGAGGGCGCAATTTATTTTAAAACAGGTAATTTATCTCCAACAAGAATTAAGTCACTATTTCAAAAACCGATCAGTAATAGTCAAGAAAAGATTATACCAAAATCAACACCGTCAATTAACGACGAGATAAACACGGCAAGCCCCACCCCGGCCAATGCGGAAACCATCACCCCCACGGTTACTACTAATTGGTTAAAATATTCTCTACCAGATTTAAAACAATCGTTTGAATATCCCGAACAGTGGGGAAATCCTGAAATTACTGAACACAAAGGAGATATTAGCGGAACAGATTATATAATCATGTTTGAAAAAAGTAATTCCAGAATAGATTATTTGACCTCAAATTTTAACGATGACATGGAAGGCAATCCTTCGGCTCTACTATATACAGATCCTAAGAATAAAATAAAATTCAAAAGCTGTGCCGACTATACGCAAGTTTCTAAAAACTATAATTTCAGCTTAGATGGTTGTCAGGAGATAATGAAAAACACAAAGATCATCGGAATTATTGAAAAAAGATTCTCTACGAATTTTAATGGAACGGTTGCTTATTATACGGGGTACTATTTTACTGGTAACGCCCGTTACCCCATTGTTTCATTGGAAATAGATGAAAAAGACAGCCAAGAAACCCAACGAATTATAGAATCATTTTCACCAACCTTATAACTCCTACTCTCAATCGAGTCCTAACCATATGTCAACACAAAATAGAAATGTCACTTTTTTGCAAAATAGAAATGTCACTTTTTTAATGCGCTAAAACAGGCTCTCTCCATGGGTGTGTAGCTGACGGGGCCCATGGAATTCGTGGCTTTATTTCCTCCTTTCTTTTTTCAATAATTGGTCTTTGGCATACTTCTTTAAAATTAAGGGTACTCTTGTTTTGGTGAATTGTTATTGTCCCATCTAAATGCTGCCAGACTTGGACGGTTTCTTTGGGGTAGATAATAGTTGGTTGGGTTTTTGTAAGTTGCAGCCATTTGGTTTTGTAGGCAATGGTAAAGTCATTGTTAATCTTACGATCTTCTTTTAGACAGAAAATATTATTAAGCTCATAACCATCAATTGACTGATGAAGGTCAGTTTTACTTTTTGGAACTTCTGCGAATTTAGCATTATGCATGGCAATATATTCTTCTTTTAAATACTTATTTGCCTCTTCAATTGATGAGATTCCTTTTAGTCTTAATTCCTTCACCAGACGATCCTGCAGGGTTCCAAATAGTCGCTCTACTCGTCCTTTGGCCTGGGGTGATCGGGCGTGGATGTGGCTGATGTCCAGCTCTTCTAACGATCTGCCATACTGGGTTAATTTGTCATCATTGGGATTATTAAGGTTAACCTTGTAAACTCCGCCACGATCGGAATACAGGGCGACTGGCTTACCATATGTTTCTAGGTATTCCCGGGTTGTTCTCATCAAGTTTTCGGTGGTTTCACCACTGGTAAATTCCAGATAAACGATCTGGCTGGTGGCATCGTCGATGAAGGCGATTAGACAACATTTCGGCGCTCTATCTTCGAACCAAGCATGATCAGAGCCATCCAACTGTACCAGCTCACCAAAGCATTCTTTGCGCTCGCGCATTTGTCGAGGTGAAGCTTTCCTTCGCTTAGCTTTCCATAATATTTCATCGATCATTTTTAGTCTTAAAGATTCATGATTGACAATTATGTTGTGATTTTCTAAAAGTTTTTCGGAGGCAAATGTTGGCCCGAAGTCTGGGTACTTATCTTTTACCAATGTAATTACTTTAGTCCAAAATTCATCTGTATGACGGTGATTTCCAGGTTTGCCTCGACTTTTATTAACCAGGCTTATTTCTCCGGATATGCGATATACTTTTAGTTTCCGTTTAATCTGACGCGTGCTTAAATTTAATATCTTGGCGGCTTCTTTTTGTTTCATTTGTTTATCCTTTAGCTTTTCAAATATATTAATCTGTCCCATTTCCCTTCGGCTCATATTGAATGTCTCCACTTTACCCTTTCTCTTATTTAGTTAACTAAACAGTATAACCTAAAAACCAGAGAAAGGGGACATTCCTATATTGCCCATTAAGGTGACATTACTATATTGCGCTAACATCGAGTCCTAACCATATTGACAGATAGAGATTTTTGTGTTACAATATTATATCAAATTCATTATGGTATAATAAGCGATGAGTACATTGAAAACTAAGAGGCATTGGCTTTGCTAGTAGGATAGATTGAGCATAAAAAGCTCAGTTACCTTACTGTTATATAACAGGTAAGCGACCTGATATCAAAATACACGCCACCATAACGGTGGGAGTCGAGGTGAATCAAATGAACAGGAAAGTAAGACCGGCTGTGGTGGCAGATATTGATGATGTCATACGTGTTTGTGATCAGGCGTGGAAGGGCGTCTGGCAAGGAAACAGACAGATGTTCATCGATCGAATAACCACTTTTCCGGAATGCGGGATAGTGGTAGGTGAGATCGACGGATGCATCGAAGGATATGTTTCCGTGCAGCTTGCAAACGATGATACCATCCTTCGTCCGACTTGGGATGAAGCAACTGATTCCGGCCACTTCACAAGAACCCATAACCCATACGGTGAATGGCTTCATGGAGTTGGTCTCGCAGTAACGCCTAAGGGCTGCCGAGCCGGCATGACCGAAAGCCTGATTAGTTTCCTTTACGACTATATGGTTGCTAATAGGAAGCGAGGCTGTCGATTTATGACCAGAATCCCTGGCTATCAACGTTTTCAGGAGAGTATGAGTCCTGAAGAGTATGTGCGTAGCCAAAGAAACGAAAGACCATTAGATCCGGAGCTTCGAGTTCTGGGTAATTATGGCCTTGTATCCATTGAGCCTCCTATAATATTCAAGGATTATGTTGAAGGAGGCGGAGACCCTCGATCTTGCGGTCTCAGCACAATGGTAGAAATACTTAATCCTAATTTAGAGAAGAATATGGTAGTTACTCAAGGACTGATTGCTTAATGCGGTCAGTCCATTTTTTTATCTAAATTGTAAATATCAAATTAATTATTGTATACTTAATTCATAGTCATATCAATTTAACACGCTAACGAACAATAGGAATTCTATGAATTTTGATACCATTATTACTGCGTTGATTGCAGTTATAAGTCTTCTACTTGGCTGCATAGTTTTAGCCAACGATTATAAAAATATTAGCAATCGGCTATTTTTTGCTTTCAATTTTTCTGCATCAGTTTGGATATCATCTAGTTTAGTGGCTAAATTCTTGACCATCGATACGGTGCAGCCTTTTGTAAACATCGGGTTTGCAGCCACGTCATTAGTTGTTTACTTCTTTCTAATGTTTAGCATAGCTTTTCCTAACAGCCCCAATGTCTATAAAAGCTGGTGGCATATATTATCGGTGATGCCTTTAATATTCATTATACTTTCTTTTATGAATCTTGTAGCAAAAGCAACCCCGGATGAAGGGGTAAATTTTAAAGTTTCACCCGGTTTCTTCTATATTCCGTATTTTTTGTTTCTTTTATCTTATGCTGTTGCTAGCATTATAAAACTTTTTGTTAATTATCGACAGGAAAAGGGCATTAGAAAGGAGCAAATTTTTGTTGTTTTATTGGGTTTTTCGATATACGCTTTTTTGGCATTATTTTTTAGTTTAGTTATGCCAGTAATTACACATAACCCAAACATTTACAAGTGGGGCATATATAGTGTAATTATCTTTTTAGTATTTACTACTTACGCGATTATTGAACGAGGATTATTAAATGTCAAAGTAATCGTGACAGAATTAGCAGTACTATTAGTTATTCTGGCACTTTTAGTACAAACATTATCATCGGAGAATCTTGGGAGAGGAATAATTAATGCATCAATATTGATAATTGTAGCTTACGGGGGGTATTTGATTATCGCTTCAGTAAAAAAAGAGATTGCTCATAATAGGCAATTGCAGAATTTGACTCACCAATTAGAACAAGACAAGAGGGAATTAGTCGATCTTGACCGAATGAAAGATGAATTCCTACAGATGGCAACTCACGAATTAAATACTCCAATCACCGTAATTCAAGGTAGATTAAGCATGGCGATTGAAGAAAACATGTGTCATTTGAATGATGAACAGAAAAAGTTTTTACAGCCAATATTAACCGATACTAAGCGTCTGGCACAATTATCAAAAGACATTCTCAATGTGGCGAGGATCGATCAGCATCGTATGAAGATCAACGTCACAGAAGCTGATATTGATTCCCTGATTTCTTCGATCGTATCTGGCTTTGAATTGAAAGCTAAAGAAAAAGGTAATTCTATCGCTTATATACGCCTCAATCAATCTCTTCCTAAAATAATGATCGACCAGAGTAAGATCACCGAGGTACTTACAAATTTAATCAGCAACGCTAATAAATTCACTGAGAATGGTAAAATCGCTGTAACTGCTAAGGCAAAAGATGATGATATGATTATTACCATCGGAGATTCTGGTGTTGGCATAGAAAAAGAAGAGCAAAAGCATCTCTTTGAAAAATTCTTCCAAGCTGGAAGATTTGACCCTGATAATCCTCAGGAACAACAAGGTACAGGGCTAGGATTGTTTATCTCTAAAAATATCATAGAGCTCCATGGTGGAAAAATTCAATTTGATTCAGCAAAAGGCAAAGGATCAACCTTTTACTTTTCACTCCCATTAAAGTATAAAGAAATTGGGATATCAGCGTAGATGACTTAAAAGATTAATTTTTCAAATAAGGAGTTATGGTGGCTCACAAATTATTAATCGTCGATGACAGCAAAGGCTGTAGTGATATGTATAAAATGCGCTTTGAATATGCCGATTGGGAAGTCAAAATCGCAGCTTCAGCCGAAAAAGCGATCGAGATGCTTAATAAAGAATATTTACCTGACGCTATTCTTTTAGACATTATGCTTCCAAAGATGCAAGGTGATGAATTATTGGGAATTGTTAAGAATAACCCAAAGACAAAAGATATTAAAGTTGTCGTCCTAACTGCATTGAATTTTGTCAGCGGACAAGAACAAACAATTACTGATAAAGCGGACGATTATATTCTCAAAATTGATATTATGCCAGATGAACTAGTAAAAAGAGTGACGGGTCTGCTGGGGCAAACAAGATGTTAAATAAATTAGTTTTCGATTAACTGGACCAGGGGCTCTTCCCAGCCGAAACAAGTACTTGCAGTAGCCAACTTAGAAAAGGCTTTTTTACAAGTCGGATCGAGACGTGCAAATTCCAGTAATATGGTGACGGCTTCTTGGATAAATCCACCGACAATCCCATTGGAATCATCAACACCGCCTGTTTGTAGCTTGCGATCAAGTCTAAGTAACATATCAACAAGCAATTTTGCCATATCTTGGGTAACAGGTAATTCTGTTATTATTACCGATAGTCTTTTGCATCCTTCTTCAAGTGAGTTTTGGCTAGCTTCCCAAGTTCTCGATGGGCCGTTATATGGTTTTATATATCGCATCGCTTTGGCTACTTGCTCTTTAGATTCGGCCAACTCTTCATCAGATATTGGACGGGCTATTCCGCTGCAACTTGGTGTTGAAATTGATTTAGCTTCTCCGTCGGATAATGGCTTACCGTCTTTAACGACATATAATGCCAAGGCAATCATGTGCTTGCATAAAGTATCCCTTTTCCCTAAATAACAGTCACATGTGGCATATCTAAAATCTCGTGCCTCGACTGATACTCGATAGGGTTTGGTGCCTAGTACAATTCCCGAGTATGATCTTATTCCTTCCGTTATTTGGGTTACCTTACCTTTGGAATATAAAACAGCCGCTTTGTCAAAAGTCGATTCATCTGTTGCAAATTTAATTTTGTCTAAGGTAAAATCTGGCGGGTTCATAGTAGATCCTTATCACCTTATAAATCCGATGATAAATAGGGGACTGTCCCCTATTTACTTTTCGTAATCTTAAGGTTAATCTATAAAATCAGTGGTTGTTTTATAAAAAATATCTCTGTCTTCAACTGGTAGAATATTTTGGATGTAAACAAACAGCCTAGTAATTACTATCGGCATTAATATATAGTCGAGTTTTTTGTTGGTATTTAAATATTTTGTCTCCAACCCTTCTTCTGTTTTGTAAATGCCAATTTTACATTGAGTTATAAAAGGAGTTTCCGGTTTCTTCTTTGTTTCGGTTAATGGTACTTCAATCGAAGTAACAGAATGCCCGAGAGTGTTTATTTCTTTTAATTGTTTAATTGTCAGTCTTCCTTCGAGGGCATCATAAAATTTATAAAGATATTTATCTGGATTCTTGATCGGATTGAGCATTGAATTAACCAAAAAAGAACTAACGATGCTGTATGTTTCTTCACAAAGCTCTTTTTCTATTCTACACATAGCAATGAAACATGCTGTCAAATATACGTTTTTATCATCATTTTCTGGGATGTCACATTTAAATAAATAATAGCTATTGTAGAAATCAAAAGTAATTTCTCCACATTTAGATTTAGTAAGTTGACTTTTTTTCTTAAACCACATTTCAGCTCCTTGTAAAGTATTTAATTAGTATTATCTAGCATACAAATTTTTCTGAAATTCGAAGAATGTTGAGCGAATATTCTCTACACTACCTAGTTCCTGTTCTGCATTTGCGATTGCGTGATATTTCAAATTTAACAATATCGGCAGTTTTTCTTCATCTAATTCCTCGACACCTTTTTCAATATATTTTTCCAAGACGAACTCTATAAATTCTTTTTGTTTAATATCTAATTTGTCTAAGATCTTATTTTTAGATTTCTCTACTCTTTCTGTCCTTAATACTTTTGGCACACAAAATAAAATATAATTAAATACATCGAATAGATCAGATTTTTCGGCATTTACTACCTTTTGTAATGTTTCTAATTCGTCTTTACCGTATCCGATTTCGGCAATCTTCCCTAAAAATTCCATACGAGTTATTGGGTCAGACCAAATTTCTCTCAGCTCTCCCTCATTTTCTATAAATTCAGGCATGTCTCCAAGCATATTTTGCATGAACTCTTCCTCTGAAATAGGTTTACCGCTCACATCCCAGAATGATGTTGAAATCATATGCTGAATTTCTCTTTCTTTACCATCACGCAATTTAATTTTTAATTTTTGGCCAGGCGGTTCAACTATGCACTCACAAGGATTTTTCCCACATTTAGAACATGGCTTCGGGGGCCGTTGGTATGTTGGCTCTTTAGGTGGCTTATCTTCACACATACACGGATCTTGGCCACATTTTAAACAAATCTCATCTATAGGTTCTCCGTCCCATTCTTTGTCAAGGAAATGGTGATAAGCATCAACAAAATCGTAAATTGTAAAATATTCTTTACCGTCGAAAAGTCTTGTACCACGACCGATAATTTGTTTGAATTCAATCATAGAATTCACAGGTCTCATTAAAACGATATTTCGAATATTACGAGCATCCACACCGGTGGAAAGTTTTTGTGAAGTTGTCAGAATAGTTGGGATCGTCTTTTCATTATCTTGGAATTCTCGTAAAAATTGCTCACCCCGAAATCCGTCGTTGGCGGTTACCCTTACACAATAATACGGATCCTTACTCTTTTTTAATTGATTTATGAGGTCACGAACCAATAATGCATGCCCTTGAGTAGCGCAAAAAATAATCGTTTTTTCATTTTGGTTTATCTCATCAAGAATTATCCGTACCCTATTTCGTTCTCTTTCTAATATCTGAATATTGCCCTGGGCAAAATCATCTTCCTCATAAATTTTGCCTTCTTCCACTTCACCCTCAATAACTTGATCGTCGGATGTATAGATATACTGATCTAATGTTGTTTGGATTCTTTTCACTTTGAAGGGAGTTAAAAAGCCATCGTTTACACCTTCTTTAAGTGAATAGGTGTAAACAGGATCACCAAAATACTTATATGTATCAGCGTTATCTTGGCGCTTTGGCGTGGCAGTAAGACCAAGTTGAACTGCAGGAGAAAAATAATCTAAAATCCCACGCCAATTTCCCTCATCATTTGCACCACCTCGGTGGCACTCATCAATAATAATAAAATCAAAAAAATCTGTTGGGTATTCGCCAAAGTATGATGATCCGTTTTTACCGCTCATAAAGGTTTGAAATATTGTGAAATAAACACTTCCGCTCATTGGCACGCCGCCTTTTTTGCGAATATCTAATGGGTTAATCCGAATAAGCGCATCTTTATCAAAAGCTGAAAAAGCATTAAATGCTTGGTCGGCTAGAATATTTCTGTCTGCTAAAAACAATATCCTCGGACGGCGAGAGCCATCATGTTTTAAATTCCAGCGTGTTTGAAAAAGTTTCCAGGCAATCTGAAATGCAACTGCTGTTTTTCCAGTGCCAGTCGCCATAGTTAAGAGAATTCTTTTTTTATCTTCTGTAATCGCACTCAACACATTATTAATAGCAATTTCCTGGTAATAACGTTTACCGTATTCGCCTTCATTAGGTATATTGATAAATTTTTCTTTCCAATCATTTCGATCTGAGAAGGTGGCGTTCCATAATTCATCTGGAGTCGGGAACCTTTCAGGAGACCATTCTTTCCCGGTTTTCATATTTATTTCATAGATTTCTTTGCCATTGGTGGAGTAAGTGTAATCAATTTTTAATTTATCGGCATATGATTGGGCCTGAGCTACGCCTTCAGTCGCTGATAAATTCTCCGCCTTAGCTTCAATCACGCCAATCTTATGATTTTTATAGACCAAAATATAGTCGGCAATTTCCGGCTTGCCACGCATTCCGCCAGTTTGTATCTTGCCGTCGGTTATACGAAATTCACGCAGAACTTTTGATCCTTCGATTTCGCCCCAGCCGCTAGATTTTAGTTTTGGATCAATATATTCCGCTCGTGTCTCTGCTTCATTCATTTTTACCCCTTATAATTTTCCGTCAAACGCTTTTTTAAGAATAGATTTTTTCAGCTCATCTAATAATTCAAGTTTTTTTTTGTAAGTTTCTTTAAGTTTTTTTGTTTGCTCAGAAAGGGAATCAAGTTTTACAACTATAGTTTTTTGTTCGGAAAAAGATTTTGGATAAGAAATTTTAAAATCATTTTTCAATGTATTCCTTGCTAATTCCGTTTGTCCTCCACAGCCATGGCCTCTTTTTGCAATTTCCTCTTCAATATGCACAAGCACCCAACCAAAAAACTCATTATAAAATAGATTTTTTATTGGCCGAACAATTGTGATATGAGAATCAACGGTAGCATTTGTACCCATCTCCCTAACTTGCGCTACTCTGCCAAGCGTACCTGTACCAGTTGAGTTAACTAATACATCACCAGTTTGAATATATTTTTCAACACTAACACTTTTGTTTTCAAGATCATGAAGTCGAGAAAAAGCAAAATTTATTTTATGGTCTCGTATGCATTTTTGATTTAAAACACAGAGTCCATTCAATTCAATATATTTAGGCGAAACGCCTCTTGATACTAGTTCACTAACATTGCCAAGAGTTTCCTCTTCCCAATTATTCTCAGAATTTGCAAAAACACTCTGCAAGTACGACTCAAAAAGTTCTTTAGTATTCTGAAGATTTTTTTCAGTATTTTCTTTCGCTTTGGCAATATTTTCAAAAACCTCGTCCAAAATTTTCACAATTCTTTTCTGTTCTTCAATGGGGGGGATAGAAATTTCAATATTTCCTATTTGAGCTTTGTTTATTGAAGGGAAAACAGCGCCAATGTTGCAGGAAATTTTATTTTCGTTAAACGTTAGGAAGTAAAAAAGAAATTCAGGTAATATTTTTTCGTTTGCTCTGATTACAGCAAGCCCCCGGCCGATGCAAATTTTTTCTGTTGCGTAATTTACTGGACCGACTGGCGCACGCACTGACATTAAAATATCTCCTTGATACGCCTCTTTTGTAGTATAAGTTGTCCATACTTTAGGCGGTCCAATATGTTTTTTGCCGAACTCCTTTTTGCCTTGATAAAAAGGTAATCCATCACCCTGGGTATTGTAAAATTTTCCCTCTGGTGATTGGCCAGCGATTACCTTACATACATCTCTGATTTTTTTATTATGCCAATTATTCTTCATACGATCTCATTAAGTCAATGGATTCTTTTAGATGCTTATCAAAATTTTTATCTTTATTTGCTGGATAATGTATTGCATTACGGACATATGTCGGCAGTGCTACCCAATTGTCTTTGTTTTTAAATGGGAAAGATGCTTTTAATTTTTTATCTTGTATTAAAAATCTATCAAATTCCAAGATACTAACTCCGTCGAGGTCTTTATTAATATTAGAGGCATATTTTTCTCGAAGAGTATCGTATAGCTGGTTATGATAATCGGTACTTGAAATTTCAAAAGCTTCATAGGTAACACTAGCGTATGTAGAATTTTTTTTATCAAGTTGGATCTTTTCGGTTTTACCGCCAATTTTAGTAATTCGATAATTTCGGCTTAGGTCATCTTTGTCAATCATATAATTTGAGTGAGTTGCAAAAAATACAATATTATCTCGATCATTATTCGTTATATCAGTAAGTTCTTTTAGCAAGTCTTCTTGCGCCTGAGGGTGGAGGTGTGTTTCTGGCTCATCCAATAAAAGAATCGACTGGCGCAACACATTACTTTTATTTTCAGCAGAAATCGTTAGTAAGAAAGAAATAAATTGCTTGAATCCATCGCTTCTCTGATCGGCAGTTTTTGCCCTCTCTTTCGCCTCAAGGTCATGAATGTGAAAATTTATCAAACCATCTGATATATCAAATGTAATCTTTATTCTATGCATTGGCCAAGCAGTTTGAATATGTTCAGTAACTTTTTCACCTAGAATGTCTTCCAAATATTCTCTTTCTGTCGAATCAGATATCATAGAAATTTTCCTTGCAATTTCAGCTTGACCGTTAATTCCTGCTAGCGCAAAGCAATTTCTTAAAGGGATTGAAATTATATCTGGGTCACTTGCAAAAGTTGATAAATTTATCGGCTGTGATAATAAATATCGGTCTTCAGCTGTCCAGAAGATTGATTTGTGCATTTTGTTTAAAATGTGTTCTGTTAAGGCTAATTCTATTTCTTCTCGAGACTCAGTTTCTGATAAATCTGAGATGCTTAAAATTGGCAAAGGTTCATTAGGTGACTCAGGGTTAAAAACTATATCTAATTGAATAGAACTAAAGGTTACCCCATCTAAAATGATTGTCTCTTTTTCTTTAGCCAAATAATCCTTACATTCTTTAACCTCGACAGAATCTAATTCGTAATCATAAATTATTTCAATAGGATCTAGAGGATTTTTAAAATCTTTTAAGTGAGGTAGGGGTTCCCCCCTTTCGTTTTTAAGCTTGTCCTTCAAGGCGAGCGCTTTTAAAATCGTTGATTTCCCCGCCTCATTAACTCCTATTAATCCATAAGTAAATGTTCTATCATCAAGAGGTTTAATTTCAAAAGCTAGCTCTTCAACACTTCTATAATTTTTAATTCTAACTTTAATAAGTTTCATTATTTTCCTGACTAATTAGATTTGATATTTTTTTAATGATATCACTACTTGTAGCATCTAGCTCTTGGATTTCCTTAGTTATATTGCCGGGTTCTCGTGTTTTTTTATTATCTTCTCTATTTGGGTTTTTGACAGAGAGGTCAAATGTTTTTTGATCAATATTACATATATCTATCGACCAGCTGTTGCCGCTGTCTGATCTGATTTTTTGAAGTTCTACGAATTCCGCTAGGTCAATTTCATTTAGAGGGTTGCCTTTGCCAAGATTGCGAGCTAGATTGAGTTGATAATACCAAACTTTTTTTGTGGGCGCGCCTTTTTCAAAAAACAGCACTACGGTTTTTACACCTGCACCTTGAAAAGCACCGCCCGGCAAATCAAGCACAGTATGAAGGTTACAATTTTCCAAGAGAAGCTTACGGAGTGAGACCGAAGCATTGTCAGTGTTTGATAGAAAAGTATTTTTAATTACTATACCTGCCTTGCCTCCGGCTCTCAATATTTTAATGAAATGCTGGAGAAAGAGAAAAGCTGTTTCACCTGTTTTTATTGGGAAATTCTGCTGGATTTCTCGACCAATGCCTGCGCCAAACGGTGGATTAGCTAAAACAATATCGTAACGATGTTTTTCTTCAATATCATTGATATTCTTGGCTAAAGTATTTACATGTTCAATATTTGGCGCTTCTATTCCATGTAAGATCATATTCATAATTCCGATAATATATGCAAGCGATTTTATTTCTTTACCATAAAAAGTTTTAGTTTGAAGTTTTTCCATCTGACTTGAAGAAAGCTGAGATTGGTTTTGCGTGAGATAATTATATGCTTCTACCAAGAATCCCGCACTACCACAGGCTCCGTCGTAGATTGTGTCGCCGATCTTTGGCGCCACTACTTTGACTATTGTCTTGATAAGCGGTCGAGGCGTGTAATATTCGCCACCATTTCGACCGGCATTTCCCATGTTCTTAATTTTTGACTCGTAAAGATGTGAAAGTTCATGTTTCTCTTCATGAAGTCGAAAATGCATACCATCAACAATATTTAGAATTTCCCTTAATTTATATCCACTGGAGATTTTGTTTTTTAATTCATGAAAAATTTCACCTATTTTATAAATAATTGTATCTGGGTCATCAGCTTTAAATTTTTTAAGATAGTTGAAGAGATCACCGTTTACAAATTCTTTCAGATCATCACCATCCAGGGCTTTATTATGGTCTAACTTACTATCAAAAATTTTGGGGCAAGCCCAAGAATTCCAACGATACACTGGAGACAAAATATACTCATATGATTTTCCCGCCAGAGCCGCTTCCGTTTTTTTAGATTCTTCAAGGTCATCTAAATACTTCAAAAATAAAATCCAGGAAGTCTGCTCGACATAATCAAGCTCAGTGCCGCAACCAGAATCGGTGTGAAGTATATTGTCGATATTTTTAAATGATTGCTCAAAACTTACAGTCGTTTTTAGATTAGCCATAAATAGTCCTCATTGATTACTAAATTACACCTGTATCATATCACTTCAGAAGGGCTAGGTAAACCTTATTTTTAAGTTCAGATATATTAGGTCTGGACTTAATAAACCAGGGCGGTATGATGCACCCTACGCAAGGATCAATTTAACCTTAAAAGGGAGGGATCATGTCAAATTTGACCAATACTAGCCCGCTGGTTTTACCCCAGAATATTAATGGATCACTGGTAAATCCTTACAAGCCAGAAGTTCGAGCCAAAGTCGTCAATTATTGCCTTTATGCACGCAAATCGAGTGAAGATGATGAAAGACAGGCATTATCGATCGATTCACAGATTAAGGAGATGACAATTGTGGCACAAAGCGAGGATTTAAATGTCACTGATATTCGAAGAGAAAGTCATTCAGCTAAAAATTCTAGCGCTCGACCCGTCTTTAATCAGATGATTCAAGATATTAGAAAAGGGGTTTTTCAAGGAATTCTAACATGGGCTCCAGATAGATTGAGCCGAAATGCAGGAGATCTTGGTTCAATCGTTGATCTTATGGATAGTGGATATTTAAAGGAGATAAGAGCTCATGGTCAAGCGCTCACAAATTCGCCAAATGACAAATTTCTTCTTATGATTTTATGTTCACAAGCGAAGCTTGAGAATGATAATCGAGGCATAAACGTCAAGCGAGGAATGAAAACTAAATGTGAACTCGGATATCGACCAAATCAAGCGCCACTGGGATATTTAAATGACTATTATTCAGGCAAGGGCCAGAAGCAGGTATTTACAGACAAAGAGCGAGCCCCATTCATCAAGCAGGCTTTCGAAAAAGTTGCTTATGAAGGTTTTTCTGGTCGAAATCTTTACGATTGGTTCAAAAATGAAACTACCTTCCGCTCTAAAAGTGGCAAAGTATACACACTCAGCATGATTTATCGGATGCTTAATAATCTCTATTATTGCGGAATATTTGAGTATAGTGGTAAATGGTACCCCGGATCCCATGAAGCAATAATTTCACGTGAGTTATTCGAACTTGTTCAAAAGAAAATGATGATTCCGCGTAAATCTAAGCCTGGTACGAAAGAATTTGCCTTCACAAAATTACTAAAATGTGGCGCTTGTGGCTCCGGCATAACCGCTCAAGAGAAGTTTAAAAGGTATAAAAGCGGTGAACTTAAGAGATATGTTTATTACCATTGTTCGCAATTCAAGGATTTTGATTGCCGAGAACCATATATTCGGGAAGAAAAACTCACTGAGCAATTAATAAACTTACTCCAAAAGGTGTCAATTGAAGAAATAGAAACCAAGGCTACACTTAAGCCTGAATTAGATAAATTTATGGTCATAAAAACGGCGATGAATAATCTAAATAATGCGACATCAGTAATTAAAACTGATGTCGACATAACAGATTTCATCAATTACATTTTTCAAAAGGGGTCAAGAACTCAAAAACACGAACTGATTAATTGTTTGAACACAACGCTTTATCTAGAAAATCGTACTATTTCAATAAAAGAGTAAGCTAAAAGACATTATAGCTGGATCCTCACACCCTGCCGAGTACCTGCGGAATATCGGATGCCATCCGGTTTTGGGATGACGATAAGGTGGGGAAGATTCTTCGGCTGAGGCGTGGCTCGGACGATACTCGCCACGTAAGATGAAAATTGACTATGTAAATGACGAACAGAATGACGATGAGAAGGCCTTCTTTTTTTGTCGAATTTAAGGCGATTTAGCAAAAAAGTACCAAAGTATTCAAAATTATAAGGTTAAAAACACGGTTCCAGTCCCGTTCCTAGTCGTCTTAAAACTAGCCTAAATAGCACCAAAAAGAGCCTTAAGCGGCCTTTTTCGTCTTTGTGACTTCTATTATATACAGATTCGAACCTGCAAAAGGTTCCAAACTGCTTCGTGCGGAGGAGGTGGGATTCGAACCCACGTGAGCTTTCACTCGCGCGCTTTCCAAGCGCGTGGAATTAGCCACTATCCGACTCCTCCATAAGCGACTTCGCCGCTGTATTAAGCCCCAATGGGGCCCCTTCGGGGTATTTTGCATCAAGTATTAAGCTTTTGATACTTCTCGACAACCTGCCTGCCGGCAGGCAGGGCTCGAAGGATAATTGCTAGGCACTTAAGGGATGATCTGCATACTTATCTATAATTTCCAGTTTTTCTTTGCGGCCTTTGGCGTGTTTTAGGTGCCATTCGCGTTTGTAGGCTTCGCTTTTACTGTCGAACTGCTCCCAATAAATCATTTTCCAAGGGCGAAAAGGTCTGGTTGATCTAGTATTGCCGTCGTTGTGCTCGAGGATTCTTCGTTTTAAATCGATCGTATAACCGACGTAGAAGCGCTTCACTTTTTCACTTTTTAGGATATAGACATAATGCATAATATCCAACCTTAAAGTTACATTTTGTATCTAGGCGGCTTTTATATGATACATCACGCTGACGCGGGTAGATCCCGGATCCCGTTCGACTAAGCTCAGGGTCTGAGTTGTATCGAAGACAAGCCCAGGATGACATATTTAGTTATTGCTTTTTTTACCTAGAACGTTTACATTATATCTGAAACGGAAGAATTTTTCAAGGAGATTATGGCGAGTGAGCAAGAATTGGAGGAAATCAGACGGCGAGTGGATATTGTCGATCTGATTTCAAATTATGTGACGATGAGAAAAGCGGGCGCGAATTTTAAAGCGCTTTGCCCTTTTCACGAAGAAAGAACCGGCTCGTTTATGATCTCACCGGAAAAACAGATCTATAAATGCTTTGGATGCAATGAGGGGGGAGATATTTTCGGCTTTGTAATAAAGATGGAAGGATTGAATTTCCCAGAGGCGATCAGGTTTTTGGCCGATCGATCCGGGGTCAAAATCGAAGATAAATTTGAGCCGACACAAGAGAAAAAAGACGACAAAAATAGACTGCTCAATATAAATGAACTGGCCAGTAAATATTTTCAAACGATTTTACTCAATCACGAGCTTGGCAAAGGGGCGCTGGAGTATTTGAAAAAAAGAGGCATTTCTGAGGAGATGATCCGAAAGTTCAGAATTGGATTTGCGCCGGAAAAACGAGGTTTGGGAGATTTTCTGGTCAAGCGCGGATTTCGGGAATCAGAGATTGCGGCAGCTGGAAAGCCGGAACGATTTTATAAGCGAATTATGTTTCCAATTGCAGATCCGATGGGGACGACAATTGCATTTACCGGACGGGAA
This sequence comes from Candidatus Berkelbacteria bacterium, assembly GCA_009885355.1. Lineage (GTDB taxonomy): Bacteria > Patescibacteriota > UBA1384 > VFKW01 > VFKW01 > VFKW01. Next base: position 19,865 of record VFKW01000035.1, on the reverse strand, counting down.
TTTCCCGACGGACCGGGACCAAAATATTTAAATACGGCTGAGACTGCTTTATTTCATAAAAGCCGCGCCTTGTATGGACTAAATAATGCCAAAATGGCGATTCGTCAAAAAGGCTCAATCATCTTTGTCGAGGGGCAGATGGATGTGATCGCTTCGCACCAAGCGGGAGTGGAAAATGTGGTCGCTTCGTCAGGAACAGCGGTGACGGAAGATCATTTTAGGATAATGTATCGCTATGCGCAGCGCTTTGTTTTGGCGTTTGATAATGACGAGGCGGGCCAAAAGGCGACGGAAAAAGTGATCGAAATTTGCCTGCGGGAAAATTATACAGCCGATGTCTGCGTGCTGCCGGCCGAGTTCAAAGACGCGGGAGAAGTGATCGAAAAAGTACCCCAAATGTGGCCTGAGCTGATCAAAAAGGCGATTCCGGCTGTGCAATGGCATTTTGATCGGGCATTTTCGATGGTTGGAGATGAAATGTCTTTGAACGGGACACAAAAAAAACAGATTGCGGCAAAATTGCTGCCGATTATTAATCAAATTGCTGACAGTGTGGAAAAGCAACATTATTTGCAAAAATTGGCCAATAGATTGTCAGTAACTGTCGAGATTTTAAAAGGATCGATCAAGCAAGATAAATATGCATCAAAAAAGCCGAGTGAACCAGTTGGCGAGGAGATAAAAAAGATTGAAAAATTGGACCTGCAAGGAGAACTGATTGGACAATTGATCAATAACCCGGGGCTTGGAAAAGAATTTATCGGGAAAATTAATGAAAAACATTTCACCAATACATACATTACAATTGTAAAGATGATAAAAATCTGGTATAATGAGGCTGTTATTATTTCTGAAAATGTTCAAAAAGAATTAATTTCCTATCTTCGCAAAAATTTAAATGAGGCTGATCAAGAGATTTTGAAAAAAATAATAGACAGCTCGATGAATCCAAAAAACGAGCTGGAGGCCGGCGAAGATAATGCGACAATTGAATCTGCAATAAATCAGACCTTGGAACATCTAAGCTTAAACTATCACGAAAACCAAAAACTTGACTTTGCCCGAGCAATCGGCGAAGCTGAAGAATCAGGTGATAGAAAGAAAGTGAAAGAGCTCCTTTCTCAATTGCAAACATTTCTCCAGAGTGCAGGAGGTATTAAAAATGGCGAAAAAGATAATTAAACAAGAAATAGAACTGGATTTCCCAGAAGCATTACAAGCGTTGCTCGATAAAGGCAAAGCGCATAGTTTTGTGACATATCAGGAAATCGAACAAGCAATGCCCGATGCGGAAGAAGATGTCGCAACGGTAGATGCTTTTTATGAATATATAAACCGACAAGGAATTGAAATACGCGAGCCAAAAAGACTTTTGGAAATTCCAGGTCAAGAAAAAAAAGAAAAATTGCCGGAAGTTTCAGATATTTCGGATGATTCTGTTCGAATGTATCTGAGGGAAATCGGCCGAATCTCACTATTAAATAGTGAAGAAGAGATCAAATTGGCCAAGAGAATCGTGCAAGGTGATGAGACAGCCAAAAAGAAATTGGCTGAGGCAAATTTGCGTTTGGTAGTATCGATTGCTAAAAAATACATCGGGCGCGGATTGTCACTTTTGGATTTGATCCAAGAAGGCAATACCGGACTTTTAAGGGCGGTTGAAAAATTTGATTATCATAAAGGTTTTAAATTCTCAACTTATGCGACCTGGTGGATCCGACAAGCGATCACCAGAGCGATTGCCGACCAAGCTAGAACAATCCGTATTCCTGTGCATATGGTTGAAACAATCAACCGATTGATCAGAGTCCAACGACAACTGGTACAAGATTTGGGCCGCGAACCATTACCAGAAGAGATCGCTGCGGAGATGGGCATCGAGATTGATAAAGTGGAAAATATCTTGAAAATTTCCCAAGAAACAGTATCATTGGAAGCACCGGTTGGCGAAGAAGAAGATTCCCGCTTGGGCGACTTTTTGGAAGACAAAGACAGTATGTCGCCTGAGGAATCGGCGATTTATCAATTGCTCAAAGGCCATATTACAGAATTTTTACGTTATTTATCACCTCGCGAACAAAGAATTTTAAAGATGAGATTTGGGCTGGAAGACGGTAAAACTCACACACTAGAAGAAGTGGGCAAAGAATTCGGCGTGACGCGTGAACGTATCCGACAGATCGAGGCAAAAGCACTGCAAAAATTGAAAAAACACGAAGACAGCAGCCGATTGAAAGATTATTTACAAAAATAACATAGTAGATAGTAGTTCGTAGTTAGTAGTTAGGGACAAAAGAAGGGCGGCTGACGCCTAAGAATAGTAACCTATTAGCTGGGAGGAAATGTGCAACTTTCCTTGTTGCAAGAATCAGCCGTTGACGGCGCTGATTACAATCAATTTCATAACGACCTAATCCCGAGATTACATGAGCGGGGGTTGGAAATTGAAGCATTTAATCCGGTCACTGACGGCTGGGATCAGCTAGATTTTTTGGGGCCTATTTGTCGGGCATTTTCGCTATCAAAATATTGGCAAGATATTTCTAAAGCTCGGATCATTTACGGATCGCCGATGAACAGTCTGCCTTTTTTGGACAGCCAAAGCAAGCATATTGTGAACTTTACTTATATCGCAGATGCATTAAAAAGAACGATCGACCGGCCGGAATATGGCGAGGAAATATTGGCCTTGAAAAAACATTTGGAAGAAGCGAAAATCCTCGGGGTTAATTTTGATCATTCAAAAGAAGAATATTATAGATTGATAAAAGAAGCGCAAGAGACGATTTGCCGAACAAATTTCTCAATTGTTGTACCGAACCGCAATGCAAAAGAAGATCTACTTCGATATTACGATATGCCGGCTAGCAGGGTGACGGTGCTTCCGTATGGATTAAACGAAGACTGGTTTCAGCATGACCAAAGCTGCAAGGAATGTGAAAGAATGACTGCTATGTTTGATCCGGAAAAACCACTTTTAGTTTATTATGCTGATTTGCATTACGGATTGTCTGATTTTATGGCGCAGGGAATTGATAGAATCATGGAGACCTTTCAGCGTATCCGAGAACTGCAAAAACTGGTAATTTTAAATACAAATGATCCGGCATACCGGATATTATTTCAAAAACGCGGGGCAATGGTGATCGAAAATCCAAGCACGGAACATTTAAAACACATTTTTCACAAGGGGCAAATATATTTACAAACAGCTAGATATGAAACTCGAAATTTACCGATTATGCAAGCGATGGCAAGCGGGATGGCGATTATTTCATTTCCGATCGGGCTGGCAGAAGATTGCATCGAAACCGGAAAAAATGGATTTTTGGTACAAAATCTGATACAAATGATCGCAAAAGTTGATTTTTTGAGAAATAACCCGGAAAAAGCGAGGGATTTTGGCCATAATTCATATTTGATGGCAAAGAATAAATTTTCTATAAATAAAAGCGCTGAGCAATATAATAAGTATTTTGAAAATAATAAATACTAAAAAATGCAAAAAGCAAATCTAAAAATGCAAAAATATTGATGCTCACTACGTGAGCTTTTATATTTATATTATCTTCTTGACTGATTCGAGGGCTTTTTCTGGGTGTTCGTTTGGCTTGATGTGATCGATGATATCGCGAATGATCCCCTCTTTGTCGATGATAAAAGTGGTACGTTCAATGCCCCAGTAAGTTTTTCCATACATAGTTTTTTGGACCCAGACTCCAAAACTGACGGCCGCTTGATGATCAAGATCACTCAAAAGCGGGAACGGAAGATCGTAATGCTCAATAAATTCACAATGACGTTTAGGATCATCCGGGCTAATGCCAATGAGATTTATATCCAGGTCTTGAAACTGAAAAAAATTATTTTTAAACGCTTGTGCCTCAATAGTACAACCACTTGTTTCGTCTTTTGGGTAAAAATAGACAACTAAAAATTGATTTTTAAAATCTTTCAGTGAGATTGGATGTTTTTCACTGGATAAAAGAGTGAAAGATGGCGCTTTTTTATTTAATAGTTCATGCAGCATAATAACCTCAATAAACTAACCCTCAGCAAGCTGATGGAGTATCATGCCCCATATCGTCATCCCGGAAGCGGGTGGCACAAGTTTATCTCGACAAATGGAGAGAATATCCGGGATCCAGACATAAGGCTTCCTGGATTCCAGCCTGCGCTGGAATGACATGCCAGAAACCGGAATGACAACTGGAGGGGGATATTCGCACGCCGTAAGCTGCGAGGTATTAACCCTAATGTAAAAATAAATAAACTTATATAATAAAGCAGTTTACAAATTCATTATACACTATTTGATTTTGAGAAATGATCAGCCGGTGATTATGTAGGCTGGGATCAGGCCGCCGAGGATAATGATGATAATTAGAAAGGCATATTTGAAGATGCGCTGGCCGATAAGGTTTTTGTTTTCTAAAATATTTATGATGGTATAAATGAGCATGATAAACATAAAAGAAAAAAAGAACATGACGGCGGCGGGACGTCCGTTGATGGCGGCGGCCATTAAACCAATAATATTGAAGACTAATGTATTGCCGAGAGTATTTGCGATCCAACCAAATGTATCCCAAGCTTTTGTCTCTTCTTTTTCGGCAACTTTGATATAGGCAAGACTGGAGGCGAAAAGCAAAGGGATAGCTAGTAGAATTTCACTGGTAATTAGAGGGGTAATGTGATCAGCATCAGTGGACCAGATCATAGTTAAAACGAAAAATAATCCGCCGATCATGAATGAATTTATATTTACTTTTATTGAGGCCTTGTGAAGATTGGTCTTAAAAATATAGCTATTCATTTTTTCTCCTATTGTTTGATGACTTTAAATGTTTTTGTACCGATATTTCCATTTTGATCGTAAGCTTTTATTTTAATATCATAAGTTCCGGCGGAAACACCTGATGATGACCAGACTGCTGCAAGATGATCTGTATTTCTGGTGATACCTAATTGATCATTTATATAAATTTCGATTTTTGATACGCTGTTTTCGCTTTGGGCAGAGGTGTCGATGGTGAGATCGCCGGTGGTCCAGGTATATGGATCGTTGTTGGGACTGTTGATGGTGATGATCGGTTTGATGTTATTGAAAGTTAAATTAATAGTAGCGGTGGTTGAATGATTGGCGTCATCGGTGGCGATGGCACGGATAGAATACGAAATATTATCATAGGCACCGGAATTGAAAGTAGCTTCGTAAGGGATGGAGGTTTTTTCCAAAATACGAATATCTCCGATATAAAAGGCGACTTTTGAGACAGCATGGTCATCGCTGGCGGTAGCTTGGATCGTAATATTACTAGAAACGGTTGAGTTATCCACAGGCGAGGTGATATTGATCGTCGGAGGATTATCAGTCGGAGTAACTACTGGAACCACTGGAGAAGCGCCTGGTCCACCTGGCAGGTCATTGGCGAGCCAATTGGAGATGGCTGGAGAGGCTGGATAACCGTATTTTTCGCTCATGCCATGATAACTATAGCCGGAATATATATAGGAGTAGTCTTCGGCGATGATCTCGGCATCGCAATTTTCCCAATTGAGAGAATAATCAAAAGTAGTTGTGACTTTGGTCAGAGGCCTGATGGCGTAATATTGATCGGGAAAACGAGTACCGGAAAGCAGTTTCCATTTGAATAATTTATAATACTGAGTGTAGTGATGGCCGTATTCATGGGATAAAACGAGTTTCATATAGTCGGTAAAATATGATTTATCTTTACTGTAAAAAACATTGAGCTTGATGAGGCCGACCAGAGAGGTGACTTGACCGGATTGGTTTTGATTATATGAAAAAGAATATTGGCCAGCCCAGCCGGTGTCGCCGACGTCAACGATCTCAATGTCAGCGAGGGTGGCAATTTCGGTGGACCATTTCAAGGTATTGAGATAATCTTTGAGCGGAGTAATAAGCAAAGGATAGCTTCCGGTTTTATCCTCAATTTTAATATTTAAAGGGTTGTTGACACCGCTTGGGGATAAACTATTTAATTCCGGAGAGCTGCCGCCTTCTCCCCCGCTGGTTGTTTTGGTGCCATCGGAATTGGTAGTTGTCTTGCCGGTAAAAGATTTTTTATTGGCAATGGCTTTTTTGGGAACAACCGGGGATTGGGAAGGATCTTTTTTTATGGCTTCTTGAATTGCAGCAACTTGAACTGGGGTTGGGGTTGGTGTTATTTTTACATAATTCTTTTTTTGAATGGAAGGGGTATTATTTTTTGGAGAAATACTCTTGCCAAAAGTATAGGAAAAAATCGTTAAAGCAATTAAAAAAGCTCCCGCCAACACCTTACCAGTATGGAGAAATATGAATTTATGTTTGCGCAGTTTTATTATCATCTATTTTATTATAGTGAGTATAAGAAGTTTGAGCAAGCGACGGGAACTTATGATCCAACCAGGCAGACTAAAGTCTGGGCTACGGACTGGGGGCAGACTAAAGTCTGGGCTACGGTAAATCACAAAAGAGCTGAATTGTTGCACAGGGATATTGGCAAAAGACGCTTGTTTACTTTATAATAGTATTAATAACAATATAAGCTAGGAGGGCGATAAATAAACTGGAAATTGATTTAAAATTAAATTGAACCAGTTTTTTATTATTTTTAAATAGGAGAACGAAAAGTGAATAAAGATATCATCCTAGACTTTATCAAGAAGCAATTTTTGCTGGTTTTAATATTAGCAGGAATTATTATTTATGCGTTATTTTTTAAACCAAATCCAAAAGTGAGGGTGGATTGGAATAAAACCCAGGTCAATAAGAGTAATTCGACCTTGACGATCGAAGCACCGACAGAAATAAGCGGAGTGGGAAAAACTTTTAAAGCGAAGATAATTGTTGATACTCATAATTATTATATAAATGCAGCCCAAAGCTATATTGAATTTGATCCGCGCGTCCTGCAAGTTATAAAAAATGATACGACTGAATCTTTTTGCAAATTTTATCCGGAAAATAGCTATAGTAATGAAAAAGGTTTGATAAAACTAGCCTGCGGCACGCCTTACCCTGGATTTAAAGGGAAAAATACGATGCAGACGATCGAATTTTTAACAAAAGCGATAAAAACGACCGATTTGAAGGTTAGTAAACAGAGTATGGTGTTGGCAAATGACGGTAAGGGAACCAATTTATTGAAGGATTTGGATACTGTGAGTATAAAGATCAAAGCGGGGATATGATAAATTTAGCCAGAAAAATCTGCGTGATTTTGTTGCTACCGATTTTGGGGGCGATATTTTTGTCGCCGCTTGAAACATTGGCGGCGGCTAAAGAAGTTACTTTGATGCCATCGATGAGTTCAGTTGAAGTCGGCCAAAAGCTCGAAGTTAAAATAAATATCGACACCGGCACTGATCCAGTTGGAGCGGTAGGATTTGATATTTCATACCCGACGGAAATTTTACAAGCAGAGTCAAATTCGCCAAGCAACAGTGGATCAGTTTTACCGATGCCAGGAGGAACACAATCGGCAACACGCTATGAATGTGGAATTGTAGGCAAGGCAGGCTTTACAGGAATAGGACTGATCACTACTTTAGTTTTCAAGGTAAAAACGGCTGGCACGGCCTTGATCGAAATTAAGAATTTTGAGGCCAGATACGGACCGACCGGAGCACAAGTCGAAGGTTTTACAGTAAAGACCTTGTCAATAAATACTTACGGTGTGGGGCAAACACCGACTGACACATCTACTGGCGAGGCAGCTTCCGCAAGCGGACCGCCGGAAAAAATCGCACCAGAGGAAAGCGGATTGAAACCAAGTAATGACGCGATGACAATTCCGATTTTGAAAAATATCAATACTGTGCCCGGCAGAATAAAAGGATCCTTAAAACAAGTTAATGGACGATCAGGAGCAAACAAAGAAGATGTTTTGAAAGCTTCAGAAGATAACACAAAAGTATCTGTCAAAGGTTCAGCTTTTAAAAATCCATTATATTATGGCTTATTGCCAACAGTATTATTAATTGTACTGGTCGTAAATTTGGCGATTAAACTGTATTTTACAGAGAAGAAAAGGCACTTAGAGCTTGTGCATCTATTTGACAGCCATTTGGGAACACTTTCCTCTTTGGAAAGCAAGCTTGACCTGGTAGATCAGAAAGTTGAGGGAGGCAAAGAGAGAATAATCCAAGAATTTGAGCAAGCTAAAAACGAATTAACCACTGAAGAAAAAAGTAAATTATCGATTTTAAAAAGCTAATTTTGCGAACTATTTAATAAAAATATGCATAAAAATTTGACATTTACTAAAAATACTCTTATTATTAGCTGGAATGGTATTTTGGTTTAAATACTTGATGTAAGATCCAAGGGATCTTTGTTAATAGATGGTTTTTATTTGACAAGATTAATATTAATTTATATCATTGTTATATATGATGATAATTGTAAGAAGCTATAAAGGAGTTTCTATGCTAAAAAGGATGATAATTGTCCTGGCAGGAGCTTGTACACTGGTATTTTTATTCGGCACGCCGTCTTTTGTGAGTGCGGCTGATACAAGCGGTAGAGGAATTACGGTCATACCACCTTCTTTTGAGCTTTATGCTAATCCAGGCGATAGCTTGAATGATAAAATCAAGGTAAGAAATGATTCCGGTAGTGAAACAAAATACTCTATTATAGTTGATGATTTTAAAGCAGTCGGCGAAGAAGGCGGGGTAGCTTTAATTGACGATGGTCAATCTAGTACAACTTATTCATTATCCAAATGGGTATTTCCAGAACCTAAAACTTTTACACTTGCTGCCGGACAAGAAAAAGAAATTCCATTTTCAATTAATGTACCAAAAAATGCTGAACCAGGCGGACATTATGGTTCGATTTTAGTAGTAATGGGTGGCGGCGAAGTTAAGAGTGGTGCTTCGGTTAGTAGTCGTGTTGGATCACTTATCTTACTTCGAGTATCTGGAAATGTTAAAGAGGAAGCGAACGTTGCTTCATTTAAAACAACTAAAAATTATTATGAAAAAGGGCCTATTTCACTTGATCTTCGAGTAAAAGATACTGGTAATAACCACGTTCGACCAAAAGGTACGATCGTAATTACAAATATGTTTGGCCAAAAAGTAGCTCAAATCGATCTAAATGGATTGAATGTATTACCAGGAGCAATTCGAAAGATGGAAACCGTGTGGAAACCAAAAGGAATGTTGGCAAATCGATATACAGCAACTTTGGTTGCAAAATATGGGCAAAATGATGGAAAATCTTTATCGGCAACTACAGCGTTTATTGTCTTCCCAAAATATCTAATAGCGATCATAGTAATTGTAATCATCTTACTGGTAGCTATGATCACCGGACGAAAGAATGTCAAAAAGATGTTGCATAATCTGACTAAATAGAATTTAGAATATATAGAACCTAGAATATAGAAAAATAAGAGCTTACGGGCTCTTATTTTTCTATATTCTATCCATAGCTAAGGATGCATTAAAACGCCTGTTATTTATATAAAAAAAATGATAATCTAGTTAGAGAGGGGCATTTATTGTGAATTTTAAGTTTGCCAAATTTATATCGATAGCACTTTTAATTTGCGTGCTTATCCCAAGACTGCCGCTTGTAAAAGCGGCTACTATTGATTATCTTGATGCACCAAAAGATATTATTTCCAATGATACACCGGAAGCATTTGCTATGCATAACATTCGTTTTGGTTTACCAACCGGTTCGCAAACTCTTCATGTGGATGATTATTTGATAATTAACTTCGTATATTTTTCAAATGTACAAGCACCAATATTCCTTGGAGGTGGCTTTACTGGAACACCTGAATATACTATTAATGGCAATACATTAACAATTACCGGGATCGAATTATTGCCTGATAATTATTTAAGTATAAATGATCTGCGTGCAAAAAATCCTTCAATTCCGGGAGCGTTTGATGTCTATATTAAAATTTCACCAGATGCAAACGGAGCTATAACCTATAATCGAGCACATATATTAGCAACCAGTACAGATGGATCGGTTATTGTGCGAGCAGAGGTACCGGCAAATAACGGACAAATAATAGTATCTGGCCAGGCCGGTCCAAATATGCTGATAGCATTTACAGAAAATAATGTAAATATTGGCACTTGTCTATCTGACGGCGCTGGCGCTTTTTCCCAACTAATGTCAGGTTTTTCTCCAAATGAACATTTAATATTGGTCTATGGAACTGATTTCCGTGATCGTTATACGCCATCGGTTGAAATTCGAATGTTTATCCAGCCTTATATAGTTACCCAGGTAAGCGGCATAATAATCCCACCGACAATTGAGCTTGATAAAACTGAAATAACAAGGGGAGAACCTTTGACTGCTAGTGGTATTAGTATTTCAGATTGGGGATTGACTACTTATACAGAGCCGCCATTGCAAAGCTATGAAGACACAGTTGCCAGCAATGGATCTTACAGTTATACACTGACAAATACAAATGATTTTGAGTTGGGGGACCATGTACTATATACACTTGTTCATGATAATATCGGCAATAAAAGCTTATTTAGTTTTAGTTTGAATTTTAAAGTAGTTGATCCGTCAGTTGATCCGCCCGATGGAGACCCGGCTTGTGACATATCCCAAGGCGATTTGAGTTGTGATAGCCGCACCAATTTAACGGATTTTTCTATCCTGCTTTATTACTGGGCGTCAACAAGTCCATTGGCTGATATAAATAATGACGGTCTTGTTAATCTAATCGACTTCAGTATTATGATGTTCTTCTGGCAAACCTAGTAGTAGCTGGTAGTTAGTAGATAGTAGTTGTGGGGCCGTTTAAAGTTTTGTTGACGATTCTAAACGATATGGAGCAACACTAGTTTTTTGTGGCAATGTCGTCGGCATTCCCCTAGCTACCAACTCCCAACTACTAACTACTAATTTGCGGTTGGGGAAATATTTGATACAATGAATGTGTAAGTTTTAAAAGAGGGGTATATGTGCTAACCCAAAGATTTGCATATAAGTTTGTGTGCACTATCTTCTGTTTAACTGTTTTGCTGTCTAATTTACTGCTTTTTAAAACGGCAGTAGCAGCAGGCAGTAATTTTAGCTTTGTAACAAATCTGGCAGCAGAGCCTAAGATAGCCGGAACTTATTTTACAATTGACATCGAAACTGTAAATCCAGCTGAGCCAGGTTTTACAAATTGGGTTTATCTGAGTGATTCAAATTCGCCGAGCACAATAAGTCCAAATAGAGTATGGATGGAAAACGGATCATACTCAGGCAATGTCAGAATCACGAAAGCATCCAATTCAGTAACGATTACAGCAACTGCCGTTAATGCCAACGCACCTATTATCATGCCTGGAACCAGTATGGCATTTATGGTATTACCGGATTCAAGCCAGATTTATATGCGCTCGATCGGAGCTGGAGCTGATTCAAATATTGTTAATAACACACTTGGAAGTAGTTTTGTAATAAAAGCGGTAGATAGGTATTCAAACCCAATTCAAAATCTGGGAGTAATTTTTCAAGTAACTTCTTTCCCACCAGGAGCGACTGGTTATCAATTATCCTCAAATGGCGGAATGACAGATGTTAATGGGATGAAATCGACTAATTTAAAATTAGGCACGAAGATCGGTACTTATACGGTGACGGCATCTTTGACTGAAGGCTTGGCACCGCCGATTAATTATTATGGAAATGCCTTTAGCGGCTCACTGCACCATATCCAAATCAATCCGATTTTGTCTGTAATTCCAAAAGGAGCCCAGCAGGTATTCCAAGCAGCCGGATATGACATATATAACAATCCGGCGCCAATGGGATTGGTTACTTGGTCCGTATTAAACGGAGGCGGGACGATTGATTCAAATGGCATCTTCACGGCTGGAACAGTAGTAGCAAGTTTTACAAATACAATAAAAGCGCAATCCGGCTCAATCGGAGCAATGGCGTCAGTTTCAGTGATGAGCGACGAAGAGATAGACGCCGACCTAGTTGGCGGCGGCGGCAGCGGAAATGGAAGCGGGACCGGCACCGGAAGCGGCGGAGCCAACGGGACTGGCGCAGGCACAGGGGGCGGCTTAGGCGATGGCGCCGGGGGTGGAACGGATGCGAAAAACTGGGATTTGACTGATTTGAAAGACTTTGTCAAACAGTACCCGAAAAAATTGGTCGGACAAGGTGTTTTGGATCATGTAATTGTGACACCTTACGTGATTCAGGGAAATGTGAATTCGAGACATTTTTTAACAGCCACAGCTTATGATAAATATAACTTTGCCATTACTGAAGTGAATTTTAAATGGACGATTGATAATAGTGCTATTGGCGAATTGATGACAGATAGCGGCAATAATAACGAATTGGTTTTGAAGGATACTCCAGGAAATGGCAAACTGAGTATCGAGGCGACCCAGGCGGCAGTTAAAAAAGCTGTTGAAGTAACTATTTCATCAAAACCATCGAGCGCAGGGTATTTCATTTTTGAGGAAATAAAAGGACCAAAAAAAGCAGGCACGGCCTTTGACGTAAAAGTCACTGCCAAAGACGTATCCGGGAATATCGTTATCGACTTTAAAGATCAAGTCGCTCTACGAGATTCGACAAACACGATGGTGCCAACGGCGATCAATGATTTTAAAGAAGGGGTTTGGACTGGAAAAGTGACAATTGCAGTTGGGAAGAAAAATGTGGTAATCGACGCGATTTCGCCAGGGATGAATGGAGTGAGTAATACATTTGAAGTGACAGGACAGCCGATGCGGCTGGCCGGAGCGGCGACATTTTCAGGCAGTAGTACATATGGATCTGTGAAATATATTTCAGCCGGCATCGCTTCGGGATTGGGAATTTTGGGCTCAGCTCTTGGGATGGCCTGGATGGCCGGACGAGGATTGGAAGCAATCGGACGAAATCCACTGGCTAAAAGCAAAATCCAAACAAATATGTATATTGCAATGTTTTTAGGATTGATAGCCGCGGTGCTTTCGGTGGTGGCGGCGTTTTTAATCACAAAGCCACGATAGAAAATTTGGAGGGGAAAGATGAACGTTTTATTTACCAATTTAGCAATTACCGGAGTTTGTCTATTTCTCTTAGGCTATTATTTTAATTACCGAGAAAAAAAGATCCAACAAATCGCCGAAAAGAAATTGCATGAAATAAAAGAAAAGTATTTGCAACAGATCGCAGAGAGAAAAGCTAGAGAAAAAAAAGAGATTGCAAAATTAAAATCGATTGTTCAGGACTTGGAAGACAAGCACCGACAAATATTGCGGGAAAGACTCAATAAACCAAAAGAAGTAATAATTGATAAGAGCCAGGCAGACGAGATCATTAAAAAAGCACAAGAAAAAGCGAAGAAAATCGAAGAAGATGTAAAAGAAGAAGCGGATAATTTTCTAGAAGAACAGAAAAAAGAAGTGCAGACAAAAATGGTTGACTTGGTGATGGGAGTGGCAAAAAAAGTTTTGGCAAAAAGTTTGACTTATGAAGACCACAGAGAACTGATCGAAAAAGCATTTTTAGAAGTTGAAGGCGAGATAAACGATGACAAGTGAGATCGAAAAATATTTGAAGGCGATCTTAGATTTGATCTATAGAAAAGACGAATTAGAGCAAATCTCTTTTGATTTATCGATATTTTCCGACAAGATCGGATATAATTCGGTGGTTAAATCCTCAGGAGATGAGACAGATAAAAGACGAATTTTAGTAGAGTCAAATCTGGAAAATATTGAGACGGACTCTCTTCGAAATTATTTTGAAGAATTGATTAAAAAGGGCGATCTTTGGCTGTTTGATCCGGGGCATTTTAAAACGTTTTCAGATGAATTTGCAGAAATTTCGGCCAAGATAGTTTTTTTCAATTTAACGGCGGCAATAGAATTAAATGACGAAGATACCCGAAATTTGACTGACAAACTCTCCAAAAAAATGGAAAGAAAGGTCGTAATTCAACTAAAAGTCGATAAAAATATTCTGGGTGGGGCAATTATTAAAAAAGATAATTTTATATTGGATTATTCATTAAAGACCAGGATGAATATATTAACTAGTCAATGGAAGAAATCAATTCAGAAAGCAGGGTAAAACAGATGATTGGAAGTATTGAAGATTTTTTGAAAGATGAACTCGAGGGAATTGATTTAAAAATAATAAAAAAAGACCGAGATAGTCAATCAAAAATCACCGAGATGCTGGAAAAATCACTTCCCGAGGCCGAGCTTACTCCTGAAATTTTGGAAGTGGGCGAGGTTATATATATCGGGGATGGGATTTGTAAAATTATCGGGCTGTCAAATGCCCGGATTGATGATGTGCTAAAAATCAAAACGGACGAGGGGGGCGATGTTTTGGTATTGGTCCTTGGCATCTCAAGCGACCTAGTAGAAACTGTGGTTTTGGGTGATTATTTTGGAGTCAAAAAAGGTAATATGGTAATTTCAACGCAAAAAACTTTAAAAATACCGGCTGGTAATGGAGTTTTGGGAAGAGTGATCTCTCCTATCGGCAAGCCACTGGATGGCAAAGGAGTAATTCGAGGCTCGAAATTGATGGAAGTGGAACGGCCGGCGCCGCCGGTTTATATGAGAACACCGATTATTGATCAATTGAAAACCGGTTTTTTGGTGGTTGATTCGATTATCCCGATTGGCCGCGGGCAAAGAGAACTAGTAACTGGGGATAGAAAAACCGGGAAAACCCGCCTGATGGCAGATATTATTTGTAATTTAAAAGGTCAAAATATCTACTGTATTTATGTGACAATCGGAGGACAAAAGGCAAAAGTGAAGGCTTTTTCGCAGTATTTGGGAAAGCATGGAGCGCTTGAATATACAACAATTGTGATGGGGAGTTCAGATGATCCGCCATCATTAAATTATTTAGCGCCTTACGCCGGAACGGCAATCGCTGAATATTTTAGCGATTTGGGCAAAGATGCGCTGGTTATATATGATGATTTATCAAAACATGCCAAAGCTTATCGTCAAATGTCGCTACTTTTAAAACGCTCTCCTGGTAGAGATGCCTATCCTGGTGATATTTTCTATTTACATTCCAGATTATTGGAAAGAAGCGCGAAGGTGGCGACTGAATTTACCGGAGGCTCGATCACAGCCTTGCCGCTTTGCGAAACGCAAAATGGAGATATTTCAGAATATATAACAACAAATCTGATGTCGATCACGGACGGACATATTTATCTTGACAGTCAGATGCTGCACGATGGTATATTGCCGGCGGTAAATTCGAGCTCGTCGGTTTCTCGTATCGGCGGAAGTATCCAGCCAAAAATTTTGAGAAATTACGGCAGCATGGCCGGTTCGCAATTGGCTCGTTATAATGAAGTGAAATCTTATGAGACGATGAATACGGAAATCACCCAAGAAACAGAAAAAGAAATCAATCGCGGCAAAAGAATTTTGGAATTTTTCAACCAAGCATCGGGATTAAATTTTACGCCGACGGAAGAAACAATTTTACTTTTTGTGACTTGTGAAGGCTATATTGATTATTTAGCTTTAGATTTGGTGGCAAAATTAAAGATTGAATTGGTGGATTTTTATCGAAAAAAAATAGACCAATTTAGTGTATTAACCGAGAGAACAAGTACTAAAAAGGTAGATGACAAAGATTTGTCGCCGTTGAAGGATTTTTTAGTCAAATTTATAGCCGAAAATGACACGCCGGTAGCAAAATCACTAAAAATTGAATATGATAAGGTAATCGCGGCGCAAGTAAAGCCGACAAGCACGGCACCTGTTGAAGGGGCGGCCGGAGATGATAAAAAACCTGAAAGTCCAGAAAAGAAAGAAGAAGCAAAGCCAGATGAGGCTGTGGATAAGTCAAAGGCGCCCGAGGCGACAACAGCACCAAAAACCTAAGGAGAAGCTCTAAATGCCCACTTTAAATGAGACAAAAGAAAAAATTGCGGTGGTAAAATCAGTCGGCGGTTTTGCTAATGCCTTGCAACAGATCGCAGCGATGAAAATGACGAGTTTGCGTAACAAAGTGATGGCGGCAAAAAGATTTGTCGATGAGGCAACCGAGATGCTTCGGGAATTAAATTTCTATAAAGATTTGGCCTATCAACATGAATATGAAGAAGCCAATAAAAAAGCGCTAAAAAAGGAAAAAGGCAAACAATTATCCACAAATAAAAATATGGCGGTAATTGTGGTTACATCCAACCAAGGACTTTGCGGGAAATACAATGCCGAAGTTTTTAAAGCCTTGGAAACTCATATTTTGAGAGAAAATGCTGAAGCGGATATATTTATTATCGGAAAAAAGGGGCAAGAACATTATTTAACCAATAAAAAGTATAATTTCAAATTTTATCCTTATTCTCTACCGGATGAATTTTCATATACTGAACTAGCACGGCTGGTAACGATGTTCCCATATTATTCCCGAGTATTGATGGTTTACTCTCGATTTGTAAATACAATCAAACGAGATGTAGTTGAGGTTTTGATGGCAACACCGCCGACAGGCAATGCCGAGGAACATAAAGAAGAGCAGGTAAGATTTATATTTGAACCTTCGGTTGATGAATTGATCCGAGATATATCGGCTAAATTGCGCGCGGCGCTGTTTCAACAGCAGGTATTGGATTCACGTCTGGCGCAGTTTTCAGCGCAGATGGTCGGAATGCAGACAGCCTCTGAAAATTCCAAAATCCTACTGACAGATTTGAGCCACGAATATAATAAACAGCGCCGAAAAATGATTGATAAAAAGATTTCCGAGGTTCTGGGAGGAAGCGCACTATGGTAAATAAGGAAAATGTCGTAAAAAATAAAATTGGCAAGATTGTCGGTATTCATGGGGCGGTGGTAGATGTGCATTTCCCAGGAATTTTACCGGATATTCATAATGCGATGCTGGTCAAGGGAACTAGAGATCGATTAATTTTGGAAGTGTTTGAGCATTTACCAAGCCATACCGTCAGAAGTCTGGCGATGGGAAGTTCGTCCGGATTAAAAGTAGGAATTGAGGTAGAAGATACCGGGGACGTTTTACACGTGCCGGTCGGACCAGAACTATTAGGACGAATCGTGAATGTTTTTGGCGATCCTGTGGATAACTGCGGACCGGTTTTGACAAAAGAACACTACCCGATATACAGACCAAGTCCAAATTTTTTGGAAGTAATCACCTCGGACACAATTATTGAAACCGGCATCAAAGCACTAGACTTTTTAACGCCATTTATCAAAGGAGGAAAAATTGGCTTCTTTGGAGGAGCGGGTGTGGGAAAAACTCAACTGGTGACGGAAATTATCCACAACACGACGATGAAGCACGGCAACAACTCGGTATTTGCCGGAGTTGGAGAACGTACCAGGGAAGGTAACGAGCTGTATTTATCACTAAAAGAAACCGGAGTTTTGCCAAATGTGGCGATTGTGCTCGGACAGATGAACGAATCGCCGGCAATGCGTTTTCGCACACCATTGACAGGAATCACAATTGCGGAATATCTGAGGGATTGGAAAAAAAACGATATTCTGTTATTTATCGATAATATTTTTCGGTTTATCCAGGCGGGGATGGAAGTGTCGATCGTGCTTGGACGTATCCCGTCGGAAACCGGCTACCAGTCAACTCTAGCCTCGGAGATCGGAGAGGTGGAGGAGCGGATCGTTTCGACTTCGACCGGCTCGATTACTTCAGTGCAAGCGATTTATGTGCCAGCGGATGACTTTTCCGATCCGGCGATCCAGGCGATCTTTTCGCACCTTGATTCAATCGTAGTGCTTTCTCGTAAGATCACTCAGCAGAAAATCTATCCGGCAGTTGATCCCCTTGAATCAAGCTCGACGGTTGATGCCAGTGTATTGGGGGAAAAACATCATAAGGCGCAAAAAGATGCGATGAAATTATTGGAAAGATATCGATCGCTTCAAAATATTATTGCGATTTTGGGCGAAGATGAATTGTCGGAAAGAGAAAAAGTAACGGTTCAGAGATCAAAAAAATTATTAAAGTTTTTTTCACAACCTTTTTTTACAGCCGAGAAATTTACCAATGTTAAAGGTCAATATGTACCGGTTGAAGAGACAGTTGAAGGGGTAGCAAGGATCCTAAATGGAGATTATGACGATTATACAGACGAGCCGTTTTATATGGCCGGAAATATCGAAACCGTGGAGGCAAAATGGAAGCAGATGAAGGGGTAAAAAAGGATGAAGTTGAAGAGTTATCCACATTCCAATTGCCGACAGAAATCCCCGGCGAGATGGATGTGGCGGTTGTCAATCTTGGTTCGGTAATGTATGAAGGCAAGGCAAAAACGATCATTGCAACCAGCCCCGGGGGGAATGTGGCTATTTTGCCAGGCCACACACCGCTATTTACAAAACTTGACAAGGGCACATTAATTATCGATAATGGAAAAGGTCAAAAAGAAATAGATATTGACGGAGGGGTAGCAAAGATTACCCAAAATAAGGTTACAATCTTGGTTGGATTTTAAGAATACTAATGCAGCTATTGACAGACATTTTAGTATAATTTATGATAATAATAGATTGTTTACTGGTCAGAATTTTATAGGTTAACGAACCATTTTGGTCCATGTATATTATTATTTGGCCCATGTATATTAATAAAAGAATAAAACTTAAATATTCTTAAAAAACTTAAGGAAGGGGAATTTATTAGAATATGATATTATTTTTGTTTTAAGAAGTATAAAAATTATTAAGTAAAAGGAGGAGAAAATGCAAAAACATTTTCACAAGGCTTTAGTTGCTGTCATAACGTTTATGACGGTAGCTGGTTTCTACATGCCAATACAGGCACAAGCGGCACTGATGGGTAATGCAAGTGTCCGACTTTCAAATCCAAAACCAGTAGTTGGATCGAAATATATCTTTAAGATGACATTGGGTTCAACCCATAATGTTAAAGCTATCAGAATGAACTGGAAAAGTGCGGCAACAGGTGGAACGACACCAACTTCACTGGACATTTTAGGAGCATCATTATTTGCTATAAATTCAGGTGTTGTAGGGGATTGGACAGCTGATGTTTCCACAATCTCAACCGGTATCACATTGATAAATGCCGCAGGAGCTGAAATTGCCAGTGGTGCAGCCCTTGAGTGGACCATGGATGGAATTGTCAATCCGGATATTTCCCAGCGTGGAGATGTTACTCCAGGTTGTACAAGTACAAACAATGCCGGGACCGGCAATGGAAATTTATCGGCTGGTACATGTTTTATCGAAATCCAAACTTGGAACAATGAAGGCATGCTTGATGGTCAAAAGAAAGATAATGTAGTTTTGACTTATGATATTACCGCTGATGTGACAATGACGGCAAAAATTGATCCAGCTTTGACATTTGTCGTAGCAGGAGTTGCAGTTGCCACAGCCGTTGGTGATGCAAACGGTACAGATGACACAACAAATGATTCAACTTACAATACACTTCCATTTTTGACCTTGACGCCAAATGCAATCAGATTATTGGCGCACAGTTTGACGGTGAGGACCAACGCTAATAATGGATTTATAGTTTATGGTCTAATGACAACACCATTAACAGGAACGTCGGTCGCTGGAAATAATATTGATCCTTATGCTGGAAATGCGGCAAATGCGACAACTCCACAAGTCTGGACTTCGCCAACCGCACCGACTAAAAATGCTAATACCGGCTGGTTGGGTTATAATACAACTCAATACTCCGGTCTGACAGGTATTGCGAACTTTTCTTCTACAAAATGGGCGCCATTAAGCAGCAACAACCCGGCTAATGGCGATGATCCACATCTTATGATGGAAGATGTTGATCAGAACGATGGCTTGACTCCAACGGTGGTTTCATACGCTCTTGAAGTAGATGTGTATCAACCATCTGATAG
>VFKW01000183.1 GCA_009885355.1 Candidatus Berkelbacteria bacterium | reverse complement strand
GAGAAACTCGAGGACGTCTACAAAAAATTACAAGAGCTTGATTACGATATTAAAACGGGTATAATTAATTCAGAAGTAGCACTTGATGTGTTCATATTTGATCTATGCCTGGGATCATTAAAAGAATCATAATTCAATCGATTCCGCCGCCGCGGCCAACTACTAACTACTATCTACTAAATCATGGAGGGGATAAATGAGCAACTTGGAGCTCATAAAACAATTAGCCAAAGGCGTTGGCATTTACAAAAAACAATTTTTTCTATTTTGCGCTATTTTAATAGTGATTCTTGGCTTTTCAGGCCTAAGAAACTATTCAAACTATCTCTCGGCCGACCCCTTAGAAGATACTCAAAATGAGGTTAAAGTTGAGCCGATGACTATTAATTTAAATATCGCTTCAGATGGGCGCATTTTTAGAGATGGTCATGTTATTGCCAACGCCGAGCTGGGGGATAAATATGATGTTATAAAATATAAAATTCTTGACAAAACAGGCATATATATCGACAGTCTAAAGGTCATTGCTCGCTTTGAATTTCCAATAGATAAGCCGGATATTACTTATAATGTGATTGCTGCTCATACTGATAACGGTTTTGATATAACCACCAGATCGACAATTACTGATAAAAACACGATTGTATATACTGGTAATTATCTCGGCCCAAACTCTACTTTTACTATTTATGCTCGTCTTCCGAAAGGAGTTATTACTCCGCCATGGTGGCGCACGAGTGCCTTTGATCTCACCAGTCTTTCTGTGACTGCTTGGATATTGATCGGTCTGATTATACCTATTGGGACTCTTGTTTTTTTAATGATTATGATTTTTGAACGTTGGTCATATAGTCGGCTCGATCCCAATCTGATTATTACCAATCCCCCAGAGGATTTACCTCCTGCCGTTGTCGGTGTTTTAATGAGCGGCCGAATCAGCCAACGAGAAATTGCTTCCACTATCGTTGATTTAGCCGAGCGCGGCTATCTCTACATCTTTCAAGGTAAAGGTAACTTCAACTTTGGTCGTGGTCATGCTATTGAATCAGATGAAATTTATAACCTCAAACCCTTTGAAAAAATCCTCCTCTCAAAGATTTTTGACACCATTTCGGCCACAAATACTTTAAAAGCTATGGACGAAAAAGCGAGCGAAAGCATGTTTAGTCCAAAAATGGCCCAAGTTTTTCTGGAAATCTACAATCAAGCCTCAAGTCTTGGTTATTTTCAGCAAAATCCAGGCGTGACTCATCAGAAATACAAAATCTCCGGCATGATTTTATTTAGTCTTTCCACGATTGGTTTTATCTTAAATACCCTTTTCAATAAAACATTTCCTTTCCTTATCTTCTTTTGGATAGGAATGATGGTTTCTTCAGCCCTGATTATTTTTTTCTCATCCCGGATGCCTGTCTTGAGTCCAAAAGGCAAGGCCGCCAGGCAAGCATGGTTATCATTCAAAAATTATCTCTCAAAAACCGACACGATAAACTTTAAAGAAACTCAACAAAGTCCATATTCAAAATACCTTGCGCATGCAATCGCCCTCTCGTCAGAAGTAAATTGGACCAAGCATTTTTATGACGTTCCTTTTGTTCGTCCAAAATGGTTTGACTCCGACCCCTCGACCCAAACCATCGAAGACTTCGCCAACACCCTATTTCCATTGGTCGCATTCGTCGGCCACAACATGATCGCCACCAGAACTCCGGTGGTAGATTAAAATGAAAATGAGATTGTCATTCCCGTGAAAACGGGAATCTGTCTATATCCTTCGAATTGAGCAAATTATTCTTCGAGCCACTAAGTGGCCCCGTTGGGGCGAGTGTAGTGAGTCGAGAAGCTACGTTATACAGTTCTCCACTCCGCCTGCCTGCCGGCAGGCAGGGTCGAACAATATTCATATTAGATCAAAAATAACCCCCTCGGGGGCTTATTACTTAATACTTACTGCTTACCAGCTTAATAGCTTACCTAATACTGAGGCTGTTCCAAAAAATGAAAATCTTTGAGCGGCCATACCACCATTTTTACTTTACCGATAAAATCTTTTTTACTCGCCGTTCCCCATATTCTCGAATCTGAAGAGTTAGGACGATTATCTCCAACTATAAAATACTGGTCGTCTTTTATTTTAATAGACATATCAGGTTCAGATATCATGTCTTTTGGCAGATAGCCTTCCTTTAGTGGTTGTGCATTCACATAAACCTTGCCGGCATTGATCAATATTGTATCCCCGGGTAATCCGATCAGCCTCTTGATATATTTTTCTTTATTTGGATCCCCTGGAAAGCGTAAACCAACAACGTCGCCTCTCTTTGGGTCTCCAGACAAATAGACAAATTTATTTACAAATACTACGTCCCCTGAATGAAAATTTGGCTCCATGCTTACCCCTTTTATTGGCGTGATCGAAAAAACAAAAAAATTCAAAATAACTCCGACAACCACCAGTACTATCATAATACTAGCCATTTCCAGAAATAACCCGCCAGAATATAAAAATAGATATCTAAATCGCGACATCCCGCTCCTATTTACTTAATGTACTTATATTATAGCAGAATATTCAAGCCATGTTTACAATATGAAACGCAACTATTCACTTATTTCGCTATAAAGCATTAAGAAAATATTGTTCGACCCTATGGAGAACCGCTTCTCGACTACATTTCATTTCGCTCGAAGAATAAAAATAATAGGTAACGCAATATAAATCAAAAACCGAGCTCGCGCTCGGTCTTTGATTTATATTTAAAATTAAAATTTACTTTTTAACAGTTTTGTTTGCGATCGCTTTTTTCACAATTGCTTTTTTTGCTGCAGTTTTCTTGGCAGTTGTTTTCTTTGGTTTCTCGATCTTCACTTCAACATCACCTTTTGCAATGCGAGCACTCACATTTGATTTCAAACGAGCTGCTTTATTTTCATGGATAACATTATTTTTTGCCGCTTTATCCAGTACTCTGAAAACCTCTGGCAGAGTTTCTGCAGAAGCTTTTTTCATAACCTGACGGATATTTAATTTAATTTTGCGGTTTTCGACGTTGCGTCGCTCTCCGACTCGTAGTGATTTTCTTGCTGAATTAGTATTTGGCATTTAGTTCCTTTCATGTTTCCTTTCCATAATAGCAAAAATATGCCAATTTGTAAAGACTTGATCTTCTCTGAAATATATCCTATAATAATTTTGTCTGGAAATGAGTGAATTATCACTTAGTGATTGTCATCCCGACCAAAAGCCTGCCCTGAGCGATAGCCGAATGGGTGGAGGGATAGTCCTCTATTGCTCGCCCTGTCGTAGCTGAAGCGAAGACGGGTCATTCCAGCGCCCCAAGACTAAGTCTCCCCATAGGGGAAGGGGAGCCCTCGGCTAAGGCTGGAATCCAGTCTCCGTCATTCATAACTCCCCCCTGTCATTCTGAGCCTGCGAAGAATCCAGGCCTCAGCCGCACCCACTTACCAGCTTATTAGCTTTCATCAGTAACCCCCTTGACCTTTTCCCAAAAAAGATATATAATAATCAGTTATGAATGATTCATTTCACCTAACCACTCCGTCACATGGCGGATTAATATCTACTTGCCGGCAGGCACGGTCACTAACTACTAGCTACTAGCTACTAAATACTAATAAGGGAGGGGTAGAAGATGAGGCAAAATGGAGCTTACCCCAAAACAACAAGCGATCGAACTGATTCGTAATTCGAAGCGGATCCTTATCACCTCTCATGTCAATCCTGATGGTGATTCTTTTGGTAGCCTCATTGCCCTCACTTTGGCTCTCAAAAAACTAGACAAAGATGTCGTCACCGTCTGTTCTGATCCGGCACCTGAATTTTTACGCTTTCTACCTTCTCTTGATGTCGTCGGCCACGAACTCGCCGGCGCTAAAGATTTTATAATTACTGTCGATCTCTCAAAAACCGATGTTGATAAATTGGGATACAAGAGATTGGCTGATCAGAAAAAACTTCACATTGTCATTACCCCGACTCAGGGCTTTTTCGAACCTCAAGATGTCACTTTTGAACAAGGCATGCCTCGCTTTGATCTGATCGTCGTATTGGATTGCTCTGACCTCGAGCGCATAGGTCAAATTTATGATAACAATACTGCTTTATTTTATGAAACTCCGATCGTAAATATCGATCATCACATTTCTAACGATCATTATGGCAAGGTCAATTGGATCGATCTGACTGCCACTTCCACCTCTGAAATCCTCGTGGCCCTTCTCGAATCTCTCGGTCGTGAGAAAACTCTGCTCGACCAAGACATCGCCACTGCTCTTTTGACTGGTATCACCACCGACACCGCCAGTTTTCAAAATGCTTCCACCACGCCAAAATCTTTCACTGTCGCCGCTCAGCTCGTTGCCGCTGGCGCTCGTCAGCAAGAAATCGTTCGCAAAATTTACAAAACTAAACCTCTTTCAACCCTCAAATTATGGGGCAAAGCTCTGGCCAAGGTCCAAGAAGACAATGAAAATCGCTTTATCTGGTCCACTATTTCTCAAGCTGAGCTCGATGAAGTCGGTGCTCAAGACTCCGAAACTGGCGGCGTCATCGATGATCTCTTGAAAACCGCTCCAGATATCGACTTTGCCCTTTTACTCTCTGAAAGAAAAGGCGGAGTCCACGGCAATCTTCGCGCCGTTGAAAAAGGCATCGATGTTGCTCGCCTAGCCGCCCTCTTTGGCGGAGGCGGACACGAAGCCGCCGCAGGCTTTGACATCCCAAATACAACCCTAGAAGCCGAAGAAGCCTCAATCCTAGAAAGAATCCGCGAAGCCTGCAAGGCCTAACAGCCGAAGGCCGTCGGCCAGTATAGAGTATAAAGTATTTAGTATATGGTATTACAAAAAACCGCCGCTCGGCGGTTTTTTAGTACCCTCTCAAACATCAGCCGCATGTCATTCTGATCCGAATATGCTGTCATCCTCGGGCTTGACCCGGGGATCTCCCCCATTATTCCTTATTCTTTATTCACTATTCCAGTTCCCGTCATCCAGCATTTCCATACCATTCCATCCCAAAATATGCTATAATAACCTTATGAATCATCAAAAATATACTTGGTACAATAAAAAATCAGATCTAGATAATCCAGAGACCATTCATCAGATAATGTCGCTTGGTGAAATTGATGAAATAATGGCGCTAGAGCAAGAAATTGGGCTAAAGAAAATCACCCAAGTCTATTTAGAATATCCAAAAAAAGTCTATTCCCGTCCGGTATTTCTTTTTATAAATAAATATATTGTCAAAAATGAGGAGGCGATTGATGAGCGAAAATACCTCAAAAATACATCTCGAAATATTGGATAAAAAACAACAAGAAGTCCTCCAAAAACTCCAGCCAATCCTGAGCGACTTTACCCTCGGGGGCGGTACTGCCCTAGCATTGCAGATACAGCACCGGCGATCCTTTGATTTTGATTTTTTTACAATAAAACCGATTGCCAAAAACTTGCTCGAAAAAGTCAGTCAACTTGGTTTTTCTTCTGTTGTGCCGACATTTGATACTGTCGATGAATTAAGTGTGATTATCGACAATCAAATCAAGTTAACATTTTTAGCATATCCATTTTCCAGAGTATATGAATCTTTTTTTACGGATCAAAATATCCGAGTTTTTTCGCTTCCCAGCCTAGCCGCCCAAAAAGCCTACACCATAGGACGTCGTGGTGTCTGGCGCGATTATTATGATATTTTTAGCCTACTCCATCATAATTATTTCACCTTGAAAGAAATTATTGATCTAGCCGCTATCAATTATGGCGATATTTTTAGTCAAAAACTTTTCTTATCGCAACTGGTCTATTTTGATGATATTCAGGATTTTGGGATCGAACCAATTGATAATGGCCTGGCAATAATATCCAGCAACGAAGTCAAATCATATCTTGAAAAAGAAACAAAAAAATATCTCAACGCCCTCGAGGCCTAACCTCTCTTTTGAGCCAACACCCCCGCCGTCATTCCGGACCCCGATCCGGAATCCAGCTCATTCTTCAAAATTCACCCGCACTTGCCACCAAATTTTAATTACTCTATACTATATACTAGGTACTATATACTCCATCGCATTGCGATGGTTGGAGGGCAAGGATGGGAAAAATAAATTTCAAGTTAAACAAAAACAATGTCATCCTGAATTTATTTCAGGATCTACCAAATCGTCTAAAAAAACGCCGCTTCTTTACGGCTATTTTATTTATTTTACTCATCACTCTCATCATCACCTCTATTGTCTTTTTCGATAAACCAAAAAAAGCGCTCGCAGGTGATCTTTATCTTGACTATGACTCTTTCAGTGTAGGCAATACCTGGAATCGATCTCAAGATATCACCGTTTTCGATAATGTTATCGTTGATGGAAAAACATTAATCTTATATGGTGAAGTAACAATTAAAAATCTCACCATTAAAAATGGCGGAAAAGTAACCCACGCCCCGATCAATCCTAATAAACCACTCGATAGTATAGACGGCGAGGATTCCGCAGCTACGGATAATAATAAAATGGGAAATAAATTCAAAATAGTCGACCTCACTGTTATCGGAAAACTGACCCTCGAATCCGGCGGCAGCATCAATGTTGACGGCAAAGGATACCCTGGTGGTGTGCTTGGTGGCGATGGTTTTAGTCCAACTGGGACTAATGGCGGGGGTAAGGGTTCAATTGGAGGTATCGTAAACGGTTCAAATATAAACTCTGCAGCTGCCGGCGGCGGCGGTTATCGTGGCAATGGTGGAAACGGTTCTAACAAAGAGGTTTACCTCGGAAAAGCGGGAGGTAGTTCGTATGCAGCAAATATCGGCGTCGGCTCAGGGGGCGGAGGTGCTTATTGGAATAAGCCTGCAGGATCAGGCGGAAGAGGTCTACAAGAAGTCAGAGGGGGCGCAGGAGGTGGTCGAATTAATCTAAATGTATATGAGATCGAAGTTGACAGTATTAGTAGCAAGATTTCTGCAAACGGGACGGATGCCAAAAAAATAGGAGTTATTAACGAACATATTTACGCAGGTGGCGGTTCAGGCGGTTACATTAATATCAATACTGATAATTTTATATACTTAAGCACAACTTCTCTCACCCCTATTTCTGTCAACGCTGGTTCGAGTGGTATTGGTGCTACCGACGGCGAGAAGAGTATAGCTGCAGGAAAAATATTTTATAATATTTCTGCCGATGGCGGTAAGACAAATACTACAAGTGCATACGGCGGAATACCATTAAGTGGCGGCGGCGGTGGTGGAGGATATATATCCGTATTTGCCGAAAAAATTTCAACCAATGAATGCTTAATCGGCCCCGGGGTAAATCTTATATCAGATGAATGTGAAAACCAAGATGTGACTATCAACGACACAACGGTTTATGCAGACAGTGTTGTAGGTAAAGACACCGGCGATACGAAACGTCATTTCAATAGTTTGACAATTACAAATAATGCTGTTTTGACACATAGGGCGTTAAATGGATCTGAAATGGATGATGTAAATACCACTAAAAATTACGTGAAAGTCGACCTGGAAATCACAACTAATTTGATTCTTACAGATGGAGGCAAAATCAACGTCGACGCCAAAGGCTATCTTGGGTCATATATGGCGACTGGGTGTAATGGTGAAGTTGGGCACCCCTCTGACCCGATAGGCGCCGGTCTAAATAAGGACTATGGTTTTGGTCCAGGCGGAGGACAGGGATTGATCGTTGACCCTTACACGAGAGATAGAACAAACGGCTATGGCGCCGGAGGAGGGTATGGGGGCGCTGGTGGTCAGGGATGGAGGGATGGATCTCCCCTTGATTATGGGCCAGTATATAATAGTGGACCATCGGTTGATTTTGGATCAGGCGGTGGTGGGGCCTGGGATTATGATGAGAGAGACGGTTCCAAAGAAGACGAAACCTGTTTTAAAGGCGGCACCGGCGGCGGTAGAGTTATGCTGAAGATTAAGGGCGACTTAAAAATAGACAGCACAAGTGAAATATCGGCAAATGGCGGCGACGCACTTGATACCGGTGCAAAAGAGGGTAATCCGGTAGATGGCGGCGGCGGCTCCGGCGGAGTAATTAAAATTGACGTCGCAACTATTACAAACCCTGCCGGACCAGGCTCGTTTAAGGCCAGGGTAGATGGTGGGAGTGCAAAAGGTTCAAGAGGTCAAATTATAAATCCAAATTTATTCAACTTATATCAATTATCTGCCAATGGCGGTAATTTTCATGGCAATTTACTTAACCCCGATGGCGGCGGTGGTGGTGGTGGCTGGATAGTTATTAAAATATATAATAGTGGTGGT
>VFKW01000040.1 GCA_009885355.1 Candidatus Berkelbacteria bacterium | reverse complement strand
GTATCAGGGACAACAAGAAATCCCAAAACAGATCGAAATAGATTCATGAGTCCCCGCTGCCTAAGAAACCCCGGGATTAGCGGCAGCGGTTCCCGGGGAGTTTCATTTGTACTATCTAATAAGCCGTTGAACTCATTTGACCCTTGGGTGATTGACAAGCGGTTGTTTTTGTGCTATAATTTCATCATATTAAAAACTGGATCAAGGCAAACCTAGCGAAAGCTTGGGATGCAAAGCCACGGGCCTTCACTCGCAAGAGTATGGCAGCCGGTTGCCGAAAGTTGCATGCTCTCAAAGTATTATGATGCTAGCACTATTAGGCTTGTTTTTTTGATTGGTTTTTAATAAATACTTGACCGGAGGGTCACTATGCAATTTGATAGATTTCTGAAAGTTATGATGTGCGCTCTTATCTTGACGATCGTGCTTTGCCAAATTATCCCCGGGATAAACAGCGGGATTGCGATGGTCAGAGCGACCGAGAAATGGCAAGGGCGCAATGAAGAAGTTATCAATACTTCAGACATAGCGCCTCAGACAAATCAATCGAACCATGAATTTTCGCGACAACTAGTACTAGTTATGTCGCGAAGAGGGGCCCCGGCGGGGGCCCCTAAATTTTGTCTAAAAAAAGATGATTGATAAATTTGAATTTTTATTATAGAATTAATTAAAATTAGGATGGAATAATAATGGATATACTTATAAAAATATTAGAATTATTTTTACTCATGTGGGCTGTCATCGCTGGGGAATTTATTTTCACGATTGTTTTTGGATTGATATTTATGTTCTTGGCCTCTATTATATTTAAAAACGAACCGCCCCAATTTGAACCATCAAGATTTGTAAAAATATTTTTCTCTTCAGCTGTATGGCAGACATTGCTCGAAATTTCACTTTATTGCTATGCATTTGCCTATATTTTTGATCTTATAATCGTATCAAATTTTCGATTGATTGCGATTTATATCGCAATTTATTATCTAATTGCGATGTTTTTTTCAACTATTTTTTCATCCCATGAAGATAATGAGAATTTCAGCGATGAAGAATTTCTTGAAAATGAGCAAGCTGAAGATGATATGAAAAAGAGAATTTACGAGGGAGGACTTGGGCCGGTTCATGGGATGGCAAGTATCAGCATTGCAAAAGATTTATTTAAGAAAACCTCTTTTTCGCTATTTAGCATACTTGGTTTTTTGGTTTCTCCTATTGGTACTCTCGGAACAAATATTATTTTTATTTATCACGAAATTTTTAACAAAAAACCGGAATAAATCGAGAGTAAATCATTTCAAAAATCGCTTTACTTAACTATGGCGGTTTTTTAATTATTAATCAATTTAAATTTTAACTTTTTCAAAAATTCAAACCACAGCGCAACAAACGATCCCAAGAGAACAGCTAACATTATCTGTAGAAATGATAAGTGCTCAAATTTAAATAATCTCGTAGCTTTGTCAACATATATGGCAAATATCGCGAATGAGGCAGTTAGCGCAATGACAATGATAAGAGATAAATTTATTTTTTCTTTCATTTTAGACAAAATTGATTGCGACCAAGAAAGGTTTGTTAGAATAAGTGATATATTACTGGCGATCACCACGGCAAAAGTAAAGGCGCGCGCTTTTTGTTCTGAAAAACCATAATCTAGACAAAGCTTAAAAGCAACAAGACAAATAAATAATGCGATGACGCCTTGTAATACGCTAATTATTAGCATTTTTTTGCTGAATATTGGCTCGTTTATACGACGTGGCGGGCGGCGCATGATATTTTTTTCTTCTGGCTCAGATTCAAAAGCGACAGTACAGGCAGGATCGATAACTAATTCTAAAAATACAATATGAACTGGCAATAATATCAGCGGCCATTTGAGTAGAACAGGGATTAACGAAAGGCCTGCAAGTGGGAAATGCACGGCAAAGATATATGTCATGGCTTTTTGCAGATTATTGTAAATACGACGACCAAGCCTGACTCCTTTGACGATGGATGAAAAATTATCATCAAGCAAGACGATACCGGCGGCTTCTCTGGCAACATCTGTGCCACGATTGCCCATAGCAATACCGATGTGGGCAGATTTTAGAGCTGGGGCATCATTTACACCGTCCCCCGTCATGGCGACTACTTCGCCCATTTGTTTAAAAGCATTTACAATGAGAAGTTTTTGCTCCGGCACTACGCGAGAAAAGATATTTACATTTTTCATGCGAACCTTAAGGGCTTCTGGAGAAAGTTCTTCCAACTCAGGACCGGTTAACACCCCGCCAAAAGACTCAAGACCGATCTGATTGGCAATATTTTGGGCCGTTGAGGGATAATCCCCTGTTATCATAACGACTCGTATGCCGGCACTGTAACACTCTTTGATGGCAAGAGGAATTTCAGAACGGATTGGATCAGCTAATCCAACAAAGCCTAAAAATTCAAAATCAAAATCGTGGCGATTTTCCGGAAGCTTCTGTTTTGACTGGTAAGTACCTTTGGCAACACCTAAAACACGATAGCCTTGAAAGGCCATATGGTGAACCTTCTCTAAGAGGATTTCTTTTTCTTTTTTTGGAACATGGCAAAGATCAAGAATCGTTTCCGGAGCACCTTTAGCAGCGACTATAAATTTATCTTTTGAATTATCCCAGACATGAGTTACAGAAAGAGAATATTTTTCAAGATCATATTCTTTGACCAATTCCATGTCTTGATGAATATATTTTTCATGTTCAAAGAGATCACGACCGGCTTCTACAAAAGCTAATTCCATCGGGTCAAAAGGCTCTTTTTTACTAGCCAAGACTCCATATTTTATAATGTCTTTTATTTTTTTATCAGTAAGCTTCGGATTATAGTCGATATGTCCATCTTGAGTATATATTGAGGCAATCGACATTTTATTTTTTGTGAGAGTGCCCGTTTTG
Source organism: Candidatus Berkelbacteria bacterium (assembly GCA_009885355.1). Classification (GTDB taxonomy): domain Bacteria; phylum Patescibacteriota; class UBA1384; order VFKW01; family VFKW01; genus VFKW01. Next base: position 2,056 of record VFKW01000040.1, on the reverse strand, counting down.
TCAACACATAAAACAGTGGCACTACCAAGTGTTTCAATAGTTGCATTTCGCCTGGTTAGAACTTTATTTTGAGCCAACCTCCAAGCCCCCATTGTCATAAAGATCGTCAAAGTGATCGGAAATTCTTCAGGCATCGTACCCATAGCCATAGTAATGCCGGCCAAAAATCCCTGCATCCAATGACCGCGTGTTAAACCATAAACTATTACTAAAATGATACACAAGCTTAAGCCTACAAGAGCAAATATTTTGACGAATCGACTGACTTCTTTTTGTACCAATGTTTTTTCAATTTCGACAGACTGCAGGGCTTTGCCAATTTTTCCCATTTCCGTGTCTTGGCCAATGGAAATAACCTTAGCTATTCCATATCCTTTGACGATCATACTACCGGCGTAAACATAATATTGATTATCTCCCCCTGGTTTCTTTGGGGAAAAATTTTCGGTTTCGCATTTAATTTTTGAAACTGCCAGAGACTCACCTGTTAAAAGAGATTCATCAATGGACAAGTTTGAAGATTCAATCACGACGGCATCGGCCGGGACTCGATCGCCTTCTGATAAAATGATTATATCATCTGTCACAACATCTTTTCCCGGAATGCGCTGTCGCTTGCCATTTCTAATGACAAAAGCTCGGGGGCTGGATAGATTTCTTAGGGCCTCGAGTGATTTCTCAGTTTTTTTCTCTTGATAAAAAGTAATCCCTCCGACACCAAATATTGAAACAATAAGCATAATTGCTTCTTGGCGATCGCCCAAAAATAGATAAATCGTGCCACACGCAATAAGTAAAAGGATCATTGGTTCTTTAATAATGCCAAATATGATTGCTAAAACATTTTTCGGTTTTGACGCTTGTAGCTCATTAAAACCATCTTTTTTTTGCTTTACTAAAACTTCTTTTTTTGATAGGCCAATTAAATTGTCGGTAACTAGATCCATACCCCTCCTTTTATCTATTTATATTTTACTACAGATAAGACATTTGAGAAAGATGGGATTTTAAAATTAGATGGGATATTGACTTGACTTTTTGGAAGTTATATGGTATAAATATATATCACATGGGTGATAATAATATTCCGATAAGGGGAATTTGGAGATGAACTTTAAAATATTTCTTTGCATCGCTGTAATTTATGCAGAATTGATCTGCATGTTCGGCTCCGCCATGATTATTATATGGGTTGTCGGAACTCTTATTGCTGTACTTGTCGGGATTGTGAATTATATGCGATCTGACAAATCAGGTGTTTCCACTCTAACAACCAGAGACGCGGAAGAGTTTGCAAAACTCATTTACAGTGAGTGGCGCGATTCACAAATGCCTGAAGCCGGCAATGTATTTGGCCTAGGTTACTTGCCTCAGGGATTTGGCATGGATACGACATTAATAAATACCTTTGTTGATGGTATTAATTGCCAAATACAAGAGCGAGGTATCTTTGCCAAACTTCGTATGATTTCAGACGAGCTAGGCATAGACCGGCCTTTACTGGAATTTTCCAGATTATAACTAATAGCCATTTTGGCTAAAAAATGTTTTGGGCACGAAATTTCGTGCCCTATTTTTATATTTTAAATGGACTTTTTATCAATCGCATATTAGAATACAAAAAGCTTTTAGACCAAGGAGGAAGGGAAAATGCACCTTATTATTGTTGGTATTCTGGTAGTAATCGCGGTGATAATAGTAGTCATTGTTGGCTGGAAAAATCATTCCAAAAAACTGACTAGTGTTAAAACCCGCAAACGAATTGATTCAGGAAGCGAACATGCTTATGTTGGAAGACATACTTCTGACTGCGGATCCAGTAATCGATTTCATTAATTTTTTCCTACGATGTGCATGGCAGATCGGCAGAGCCGTCGATAATGCAAGGGATGTAGGATTTTTTCCTTTTGCCCTTGTCTCACCCGATCCTTTTGAGATGATGGCTGTGCCAAAATTCATGAGATCAGAGACTAGTTACCTATGGAGGAACAAAATAGTTTCTTGCATCCACCTGATTTGCTCGGCTATTGTCTGGATTCCAAATAGATTGGGATTT
>VFKW01000086.1 GCA_009885355.1 Candidatus Berkelbacteria bacterium | reverse complement strand
TACCAACTACCGAATACCAGCTACCAACTACCATCTACAAACTACTAACTACCAACTACCAACTACCAACTACTGATTAAATGATCTTCGATCATTTAATCGCCGCGCTCCCCGCGCTCACTTCTGCCAATTCCTGGGTAATCGACGCCTGCCGCATTGAATTGTAAGTCAGCGTCAGATCATCAATCAATTCTCCGGCATTGTCCGAAGCATTCTTCATCGCCATCATCCTAGCTGATTGCTCCGAGGCAATTGCCTCTAAAATCGCATGAAAAATCTGGGTCTCAGAAAGTCGGGGCAAAACATAATTCAAAACTATATTTTGATCAGGTTCATATTCATAATTTGCGCCATTTTTATCAACTGTTTCCTCCAATAATTCTGTCGCTCTGATCAAAGACATCGGCAATAGTATTTTTGCAACCGGCTCCTGTTTCAAAGTTGAGATAAATTTGGTAAAAATAATCACCACTTGATCATATTTATCCGTCTGGAACCCGTCAATACCGATTTTGCTAATTGGTGAAATATCGCTGTTTTGTGGATAAGTTGGAAAATTACTAAATGATGCGACAATCGATTGATCCAGTTTCTTTAAGATATGTTCCGATCTTTTACCAATCGCTACCCAATTGATTTTTTTATCTTTATTTTCGCCAATAAAATGAATTGTTTTTTTTAAAATTTGACTATTATAACCACCGCACATTCCCTTGTCAGAGCTAACTACGATAGCCAAAATTGATTTAATCTCACGGCTCGAAAGCAGTGGATGAATCGTTTCATCAGCCTTCCCCGCCAAGTTTTTGAGCAATTTTAAAGCTTCATGAGCATAGGCCCGACTTTTTATAGTCGAATCCTGCGCTCGTCGCATTTTTGACGCCGCCACCATTTCCATCGCCTTGGTGATCTGACGCGTATTTTTGACTGATTTAATTCTTCGTCGTATTTCTTGCGTGCTAGCCATAATATCCTTAAAATTCTAATGTCAAAATCCTAATTTCCAATCAATTCGCCAACCGGCGAACAAATGACTAAATGTCAAAATTTTGATCTTTGGATTTTGGTTTTCTTTTGACATTTGAAATTTGAAATTTGTCATTTTTATATTATCGTTTCTTCTTCTTTTTATTCTTACTTTTATTTTTTGTCATTTGACCTTTGTCATTTGGATTTGATTTGACATTTGACATTGTCTTCGACTCTGAGGGATAAGCCTTCAGGCTCAGACTCGAATGAGGTAATTTGACATTTTCTTCAACTTCCTCATCGTCTTCATTTTCTTCAATTTCCTCAATCTCGTCCTCTTCTTCGTCGCTGGTCTCCTCGTTATCTTCTTCGGAGTCATCCTCATCATCATCTTCTTGGTCATTGGTCATTGGGGTTTGGTCATTTCCAAGCAGGCTGTTTATCGCTTTAGTCAATTCTTCTTCGGTTTCTTTATCGATTTCTCCGCTTTTTTCGATCTTTTCCAATATTTGGGCATAATTTGCTCTCATATTTTCTACCATATTGGCTGCTGTCGTTGTAATTTCCTCGACTGATACTTCATCCATCAATCCATTAGTCACTGCAAACAACTGTACTACTTGGTCAACAACAGACATTGGCTCGCCATTGACCTGTTTTAACATTTCTGTAATTCGCTTGCCCCGTTCGATCTGTCGTCTGGTGTCTTCATCTAGATCAGTTGCGAACTGCGCAAAAGCCGCCAATTCTCTGTATTGCGCCAAATCCAGACGCAATTTTCCAGCCACTTTTTTCATCGCCTTGATCTGGGCCGCCCCGCCGACGCGGGAAACTGACAAACCAACATTTAGAGCAGGTCTAGTACCAGCATAAAACAGATCGCTTTCCAAGAAAATCTGTCCGTCTGTGATTGAGATCACATTTGTCGGAATATAAGCCGAAATATCCCCGGCTTGTGTTTCAATAATTGGCAAGGCCGTGATCGAGCCGCCGCCATATTCTTTGTTCAATCTGGCCGCTCTTTCGAGCAATCGTGAGTGCAAATAGAAAACATCGCCTGGATAAGCCTCGCGTCCTGGTGGGCGGCGTAAAAGCAATGACACCTGTCGGTATGCCCAAGCATGTTTGGTCAAATCATCATAAACTACCAAAACATCTTTGCCCTGTTCCATGAAATATTCACCCATCGCAACGCCTGTATAAGGAGAGATAAATTGCAAAGCTGCAGGGGCTGATGAGCCGGCGATAACTACAGTTGTATATTCCATTGCTCCGGCTTCTTCTAGCTGGGCAATGATACGGGCTACTTTTGATTCTTTTTGGCCGATCGCCACATAGACACACAATACGCCGGTCCCTTTTTGATTTAAAATTGTATCGATCGCAATTGAAGTTTTTCCAGTTCCTCTATCTCCAATGATCAATTCCCTCTGGCCGCGGCCAATTGGAATCATCGCATCGATCGCCTTGATACCGGTTTGCAGCGGCGTGTTTACGGATTGTCTGGTGATAACCCCGGGAGCTACTTTTTCAACTTCTCTAAATTTGTCAGTATTGATTTTGCCTTTACCATCAACCGGTTGGCCAAGTGCATTTACCACGCGTCCGGTTACAGCAGGTCCAACTGGTACTTGCATCACTCGTCCGGTCGCTTTGACAGTATCCCCACTGTGGATCTTACTGTCATCCCCAAGGATAATCACCCCAACACTGTCTTCTTCAAGATTCAAAGCCATGCCATAAATTGGTTCAGTTGCATTTTCTTGAGTAAATTCCAAAAGTTCACTCATCAAAGCTTCATCCAGTCCATAAACTTTTGCAATTCCATCCCCAACTTCAGTCACCACTCCCGTGCGTTCCATTTTTACAGCCGCCGAAAAGTTGCTGATCTGTTCCTTAAGGTCTTTTAGTATTTCGTCTTTTAACATATCGTACTCCCTTTGTCCGCCGTAGCCTTGTGCAAGGGCGGATCTTAAACTTCATTTTATCTTTAAAATTAATTGTCATCCTGAACTCATTTCAGGATCTCCCTGGCCGTCAGGCCCTTAATACTTAATACCTAATACTTTATACTAATTCACCAGCTTACTGCTTAACGCGTCTATCTGCCGACTAATCGTATTATCATACACTCTATCTCCAACCTTGATCGACATTCCACCAAGCACACTCTCGTCTTTTACTATCGTAATCATCGGTTCTATCTTGAAGGTATTTTTCAATTTTTCAGTCAGCTTATCAATATTTTCTTTGGATAATTCCCGTGCGCTCGTTATCAAAACCATTTCAATCTTATGCTGTTTTTTTACCAATTTTGTATAGCGCGACACGATTTTTGAAAAATATTTCAGCTGATCATCATCGATCAAAAATCCGATAAATTTCTTGGTATCATCTGTTAAATTGTCTTTAAATATTTTATTGATGATGGTTTTCTTTTTCTCGTTTGTGATTGCCGGATTCAAAGTCAGTTTATAAAGCCCCATCTTCATGGCATCTTCAAACAAACCGAGTTGAAACAAAATTTCACTTGGCTTGCTCTCGCTTTCCAAAAGCAATTTTGCTAAAATCTTACTTTTATCCATCAATCTTCTCCAGAGTATCTTTCATCAATTTGTCCTCATCAATCAAGTTCTTTGAGTCTTTCACAATTTGGCGCAAAGCCGAACTGATCAAAGCTGCTGATTCACGTTTTATCGCCTTGGTTGCTTCATCTTTTTCATGCCCGATTTCTTCTTTGGCTCTTTCGATGATCTTTAAAGCCTGTTGATTAGCCTCATCAATAATGTCAGTTTTTGATTTCTCAGCTGCAAGGTGTGCTCGATTAATGATCTTCAAAGATTCTTCGTTGGCCAATTTCAAGCTCGACTTAACTCGCTCTTCGGTTTTCTTCTTCTCTTTTTCGATAAATTCCGCATTTTCCATGCTCTTTTTGATCATCTCACGTCTCTCATCCAATGTTTTCAAAATTGGCGCGTAGAGAAATTTCTTCAAAAGTAACAACAAAATGACAAAGTTGATGATGGAGGCGACCAATAGCGGCCACTGAACTCCAAATTCTTTTAATGCTTCCATAATTTTCTCCTATATATTTTCATTCCAACGCCTCGTAGTTGTCATTCTGACCCTGCACCCACTTGTCATCCCGACCGAAAGCCTGCCCTGAGCGATAGCCGAATGGGTGGAGGGATCTGGCCCCTTTAATCGTTTGGATTTTGGATTTCTTTTGTCATTTGACATTGGAAATTTGACATTCTTTCTGTCAATTCATCCGGCGTCCAACTCCAGGCGCAAGCAAAGCTAACGCCCGGTATGGATTCCTGAAAAATTACTTTGAAAAAGCCAAGACCAAAGCGTAAATTGCGATAGCTTCAGCAAACGCCATGCCAAGAAGCATAGGAACCAAAACTTTACCGCTAGCTTCTGGATTGCGGCCGATAGATTCCATGGCTTTTGCGCCGATCATGCCGATGGCAAGAGCTGGTGCGATACCGCCGATGGCGATAACTGCGCCTTTCATAAGGGTAATTTCCATATAACCTCCCGTTATTAATTAATTTGCTTTATCTGCTCTGACGAGCCCATTCCTGCCATTTGGCAAAAACCGACCAACCAGATTAATAAATTCTAATGTCAAAATCCTAATTTCCAATCAATTTCAAATGACTAAATGTCAAAAATTTGATCTTTGGATTTTGGTTTTCTTTTGACATTGGAAATTTGAAATTTGTCATTTTAATGTGCTCCTTCTTCGTGTCCGGCTGTGATAATACTGATGAACACTAATGTCAACAATGAAAATACCGCTGCCTGCACCACAGCCACTAGGGATTCTAGCATTAAAAAAGGCAATGGCGCGATATATTGGGAAATCCCGGAAACGGTTGTCAAAACTGCCTCTCCTGCGTAAATATTTCCGAACAACCTAAATGACAAAGACACGATCTTCACAAATTCTGAAATCACTTCCAAGACCCCAACGAATATTCCAATTCCTAGCCCAGCTATCACAAAAGCGATCCCGCCGGAAAGGGGATTGTGAAAATAATGTTTAAAATAACCATATAGACCTTTGTATTTGATACCAAAATATTGCGTCATCACAACAGAGACCAAGCCCAATCCAAGAGTAATATTCAAATCCGAATTTCCCGAGCGAAGCAGGGGAACGAACACTCTGTGTCCTTCGAGTTTTTCCCAAAAACCGATCGCCGACAAGCCAGGCAAAAGCCCCATCAGGTTGGACATCATAATAAAGATAAAGAAAGTCAAAACCAAAGGCAAAAAAGCCCGACCCTTATCACCCGCAAGGTCGCGGATCATATTGTCGGCTGCTTCGATGATCAATTCTAGTACATTTTGTAATTTTCCTGGAACTTTAGTCAATTTACGTGTTGCAAAAATAGAGAGAATAGCCAGTGTAGATATGACTACCCAGCCCATCAAAAGAGAGTTCGTCACAGCGAATTTGCCGATATGCCCGATTGTTTCTGCAGCTAGTGGAACTTCCATATTGTCTCCATTTTTTTGTCATCCTGAAACCGAATGTAATTTGATGTTCAGGATCTCACTGTTTCAGGATCAGATTTTAATATAAGACTATATATAGTCAAAATAAAAAGAAAAAAATAATTTCTTTTCAGGTCAAACATAGCATAGTAAAAAAATAAAATCAATGGTCACTGCTTACGATTATTGAGTATCCAAAATACAAGGAATTATGATACAAATATTCTTCGAGTTGGTAAGCGAGAAGTATAAACAATTTTCCCTTATCAGCCTAAAAAAATAGCCCCGATTACTCGGGGCTTGGTATTTTAATTATTAATCCAAGTTAAAATACCGGTTGGTTTGTCTATTACAGCCTTGTGGACTGATAAATTTTGGCCCGATAAAGTTTCAGACAGCCATTCTTTTGTTTCCGATACTTTCTTTTTGGCATCCTCAATATTATGCTTCCCATCGTTATAAACATAGGTCAGAACGATCGGAATTTTGTAATTTTCACCATGCGCTTTTTGCACCACCTGTATGCCGACGCCAGCCGAGCGCTCTGCTTCTTTCATAAGGTATTGTGAATTTGGATCGGCGGTTATAACAAATGCATCTGGGTGGTGCAGCCAGTTAAGGCCGCGGCCGATGATGATTACTCTCTCCTGATGCTTTGCCAAAGGTATTTTGCCCTGTGGTAATTG
>VFKW01000127.1 GCA_009885355.1 Candidatus Berkelbacteria bacterium | reverse complement strand
ATTTATCCTGCCTTTCAACGACTAGAGGAAAAAGCTTAGGTAATAAATCTGCTGATGGTTCTAGATTTTGATTAATTGCTTCAATAATTTGATCTTTTTCTTCTGATGATAAATTGATTTGAGTCATAATATTATTTTAACCTCTCTTCTAATAATTTATTCAAGACATCAACCTCTGTTTGACCGGCCTCTTGAGGACGTAGATTAAATTTATTTAGGCGTAGAAAGCTGTAGCCATAACTTTGTAGCTCGAGCTGACGGGAATTATCATAATCAAGGTATTCTTGTGAAAAATTGTACTGATCAACCTCAGATGGATTTTTGAAATGATACTCCAGTCCATCGTACTCCAAAATTAAAACTTGTTCTTTGCCACCATCTGTAAAAGTCAGCAAAAAGTCTGCCCGATATTTGGGGATTGAAGCAGCATACTCACGAGCAATATATTTGCCAATATCAAATTGAGGAACAATTTTAATATGATCTCGATTATCTTGAACAAATTGAGTTTGTAGCAACAAAGTATAAACTTTTTTCTCCATTGGCGATTCAAATACTGCTTCGTCTTCGATAAAGAAATCATTGGCTTTATTTGATTCTAGGGTTTGGTGGTAATACTTTAGTGCATCTCCAAGCCTTGTGTTGCTAAATTTTTCAAGAGGCTGGCTATGGACAAAAACCATAGTATCCTTGGCACGACTAAAGCCAACATTGAGACGTTGCATTTTGAGACTGCGAATGCTATCAGCCGTTCCGTCAAGAACTGGATAAATGCTTGTCAAATTGGCATTACCAATATCTTTGACTTCGACAAATGAGTAATAGACAATGTCCCTTTCCTCGCCCTGTACATCGCCAACAAACCAGACCGCTAATTTGTGATCGCGAATAAGCACTGGCATATTAAAGCGCTCGTTGAGGTATTGCTCAAGCCTGAACTGTTGTTCTTTGAATGAGGTTATAATCCCAATACTACCCTTGAAGCCAGCATCAAGACGTTTTTGAATATCGTTTCCAATGGCTTCTATTTCATCCAAGTTTACATTGGCGCCGGACTTGCCTTGACAATTAACTTCGATAAATTGTAATACCTCGCCAATTGGTTTAGTTCTAATGCGGTTGACCAGAAGCTCCATCTGTGCCTGTTTGTAGAAAAAGTCATTTGAGTAGCCAATAATTTCTGGAAAACTACGAAAATGTTCTTTGAGAGATGTTGAGTAGTTGGCAATGGCTTTAGCAAAAGTTAGAGTCGAAGTTCGAATATTAAATGTCTTGAGCCAAAGGACAGTTCCGTCTTGAGGCTTCATAAGGGTGTCGCTTTGTTGCTCATCTATATTTATATCTTTGGAGATTTCGTCTACCAGCTCTTTTTTGGACTTTTCTGAAACAGCGGTTTGATAATCGTCTGCATAAGCAGAAACTATCTCGGTAAAATAACTGGTCGAATATTTGGAACTCACATTTTGAGCACTGACAGCGCCATACTGATATTCATCTCCGAAAATAACTACTTGTTTGGCCCGTAGAATGAGAGAGATTGAATCAGCAATTGAGACCTGGGAGGACTCATCAATAATAAGGATATCGATCATGTCTTCTTCCATAGGAAAGTATTTTGAAATAGTGGAAGGCTCGGCAATAATACAAGGAATAGAATCCAGTAATACCTTGGCTTGTTCTAATGAAAACCTTTTGCCTCCATTGTAAGAAACTTTAATTTGAGCAATGTCCCCAAGATGATTGTTGAGATCTTTAATCCGTTCATCGTTGATATTTTCTACAGCTTTTTGTTGAAGTGAAAAGAAAGTATCAGTATCTTTTTTACTGAAAGACGAGGAGTCTGTTTGCTGAGACAAGCGTGAGTGAAGCTGAATCCACTGCCATAATTTACAGGATTTATCATCAGAAGCGGTTAGCTTAGACAAGCTACCTATGTTTTCCTTGCTCATACCGCCAATATCTAGCATTGGGCCATACGTAGTGAATAACTGATTTAAAGATGAGAATAATTCACTCTCAAAAATCTCTGGAGACTGACTGGACTTCTTCATTGTGTCAAAAATTTGAACGATATTCTTGTTTTCATTGCCCGGTAATTCTTTGTAAGAGGAAATTAAATCCAAGTAGGGCTTGATTGACAAGCTATATTTAATTTTTTCGATGCCCCCGTCAATATCACTGATTGTTAGAGTATCTAAATCACGGTCAAGATACTCGGCGATGTCAGCTAGACAACTTTTATGCTCAAGTGACTTTAATTGCGATAATAAATCCTTGAGCTCTGTTTCCTTCGAACCATGTCCAATGAGTTTTTGAAACATTCCACCGACTGTATCCTTGATAGTTAATTTGCTTATAGTAACATCTGACCTGAAACTTTTTTTCAATTCGGCTATCAGATCTACAAATTTTTGAGGTATTTCAGTAAACTCTGAACTTGCATCAAGAGCATCGGCTGGTATTTGATGAAGCTTTTCACAGGCTTCTAAAAACTTAGGAATGTTTTGCTTATGATTTAATATAAATCTATATTCTTCTAGTCCAATGCTGACTAGCTTGCTTATCGAGCCAGAATTAATTATCTCGTTAATTTTGTCAGTATTAATAGTTTGTTTGGAGGCGACAGTGGAGGAAATAATTGTTGAGATATTTGAGTCAACGGTTAATTCTGTTTCAATAGCGTCAAGAGTAACAAAATCTTTTATGTGATTTTGATAATCATCGTTTTGTCTGAGTTTCGCTTCAATACCAGTAACCAGTTTTTGTTCAATATTGATCGTATCACCCTCTAGGGCTTGATAGTTGAAATTTAAATTTCTCTCATTTGCAGCATTAATAACGCTTGTCGATAAAGTATTTGGTAGATTGTTGGCAGATCCTGTTCCGCTGTCCATACGGATAATAGAAGGCTTTGACTGTGGGTGCAGATCTTTAAACTTGTCTGTAAGCATTCGATCAATAACATCTAAGGCTTCTTTCTTATGCGAAGTCACAACCACGGATTTTTTTTGTTCATTTGCCCAGTAGGTCAGAGCAGCAATAGTATGTGATTTACCGGTTCCTGGAGGGCCGTCAACAACGATAATGTTATTCTTTTCATTAGCAAGGGCTAGAAGAATTCTTTTTTGAGAGTTATTCAATGGAATGGGGCCATCCGAGAGGTATCTTTTGGGAGAACGAAGCGGATAGTTGTCACGAAAAACACGATCTACTTCTCCTTGATGGTTTGGGACAGTACCTTTAATATACTGATCGATAAATCCAGAAAATTTACTACTGGCTCCAAGCTCTAGTTTGGTCATAAGTTCAGAATAATCAAGTAGTTTTTTGTCTTCATTAGCGATTATTTGCATTCCTATACGACTTTTTATTTTGGGATATATTTCATTGGAATGAGTGATCGTGTTAAACGAAGACTCAAGTGCAAATGGTGTTTGAAAGCCATATTGATTTTGAAGGAAAGATTCAATTGCACCTAAATGAGATTTTGCTGAAGCCGGAGCTGACGCTCTGGGTATGGTTATAACATTATCAAACTTGAAATAATTTATTGCTGGCGTATTAAGCAGGGTTAAATTTCTTGGAAATGTAATATTAATCTCATTTGAATTACTTTTAAACTCTGTCTCGACAAAATATAGGGGAAAGCTCTCGGGCCCTTTTTCTAAATTATGAAAGAACAAGTATAATGTGCCGAGTTGTGTAAATTCAGAGTACTTTTGCAAGTTGTAAAAAAGATCATAAATAACGATGTCATTAATATCATTTTTAAAGTGATCCTTTATTGCACTAATATAAGACTCAGGATCTGTATAGTTTTGTGCTAATCGTTTAATTTTTTCGAGCTGTTGATTGATAAAATTAGCTACGCCAAATATCGAAGGAGGTGTGTGTTCGATGTGCAATTCAGCTTTTTTTTGCTCAGTTATCTCGTCTTGGAGGTCATTTATAATTTTTTCAAATTGACGACGCAATGCTAAGTTGTAAATACGGAGGGCCTCCTCTTTGGCTATTCTTTTCTCCTGGCTATATAATTCAGGATCATTTTTTATATCATCAGATATAGTTGCTTCTTCTTCGCTAAAACATTGATCTAAAAATGATGACTTCAGGTCTTCATAAAGTGACTTCTGTATTCCGGCGAGTATTTGTTCTTTTGGAATAGTAATTGTGTATTCATTTTTTTTAACTATTACTGGAGAAAGGTCACCATTCTTTATCTTTTCAAGAAGCTGGTTTTGAAATTGAGGAAATAATGAGAAGTCCAAAGTTAGTTCATTGTTCGTCCACTTATAATTGATAAGTCTTCGAAAATTAAACCGAGTTTCGGTAAAAGTGGCAAAGTAGTTTAGAATTTGTTTTGGCAAATTATTCATAATTATTTCCCCTCTTGTATTTGAATCATTTTTAACATTTATTCGCCCTTTTGCTAGTAATTTACAAATTATTTTACAGTTTAACTATATCACCAAATAAGTGCCTGGTAAACCTATTTTTAAGCACTGTGACTGAACTTTGATTATTTTTTTAAAAGAATGCTAGCAAAAGCCTAATTGTACTTAGCAATTATCGCTCTGATCTCATTTGCGATTCGCTCTTTCTCGCCGGGTATTACAATCTTTAGTGACGCCGCGGCTATGCGGCTGGCTTCATCAGGACTCACTTCTTGATCTCGCTTTTGCTTTAGATAGCTTTTAATTTCTTTGCCCATTTCGTCTGTGATACTATCAGGTGATTTGGAATTTTTTTCAATCATGAACCATTGACTGAGCTCGTTGTATAACTTTGTGTATTTTATTGCATCATCTTTTGATATGACAATATCATACTTATTTTTAACCTTTTCAATGGTATTTTTAATCTCTTCTTCAGTTGGCTCGGTGATTTCAGGTCTTGAATTGTTATTTATATTTTTCATAATTACTCCTATTTAAAGACAAATCCGACTATACTCATAATATTTATAGCCCCTCGCAGTAATAATATCACAGATTTGAAACCAGCAAATAGTAGCCAAGTTATTGCTGGGATAGCAAATCCTGTCAGGAAAATCCGGATCTTGGATAGCATATTTTTTCTGGCGTCGATAACTAGTCTATGATAAAGATTTTCATATCTATATTTATACCCCTTGGCAAGGTTATCTTTTAGCTCAAGATAAGATATTATTTGCTTTGCCATATCTTCATCTGACGTTCTTCTCATCATCTCACGGCTCGATCTTTGCGAAAGAATGTTCAAACTCCCTTCCCAAAGAATTTTTTGATCAATAATGGACACTTTTTGATGAATCGACCCTTCAAGATATGTAATGCTGGCTCCATGCTCCTCGTATTCCTTCAAAGCGCATATTATCTCGCTTTTCATAAACGATTCATGCTCCTCAATCGGTCGGGTAAATATGAAAACGGGGATATTTCTTTTTCTTAGCTTCTCAAGAGTGGGCTTAAAAAATTCTGATCTAAATTTAGAAATAAAAGGGCAATAGATAATGACTTCTTTTTTCGCATTTAACATATCTTTTATAAATGCCGGATAAAAGGTCTTCTCATTGAATAAATTTGGTTTTTGTATCTCTTTTAATTTCTCAGAATCAAAGGCGTTTTGCCGGTTGGTTAAATATCTTTTGTATGTTGGTGTTTGCGGTAACATATTCCTCCTTTTTATTATTTATAGTGTGCTATGGAAATTTAAGGCTAAATTTGGTATTATACTTATATGAATAGTGAAGATGAAAAAATATTGAAAGATCTTGGTAAGAAACTGAAGGACGCTCGCGAAAAGTCAGGGCTTACTCAATTGGAATTGGCTACAAAAGCGGGCGTTAACGGCAACTTCTATGCTCGGGTTGAAAGAGGCGAGGCCAATCTTTCGTATGAAAAACTGCAGCGTATTTTAAAAGTTCTCAACATAAAATCACTAGACATCACTTAAAGGTTGTCTAGTTTTGTCATCCTCAGGCTCATATATTTTCTTTAATATAGGCGCCCACTCGATAATAATCTCAAAAAAGGTGTTCCAAAATCTATTCGACGGGTCCACCAAGTGATCATTAAAAAAACACACCTCACAAGGTGTGTTTTTTTGGTAGATAGTAGATGGTAGTTAGTAGTTGGGATGGAGCGATTTACCACGTGAATGCTGAACAAAAGCCTAATTTCCAGGGAAAAAGAGAACCGTCCCCTCCGCCGCCCCTCATTTTTATTATTTTCTTTTTGCGCGATTATTGCGCGATTATTGCGCGATTATTAAATATAATGTATAATATAAATATGTTTAATCCAAAATATAGAATCACTGACAAAATCGTTTCAACGCTGACCTCGATTGCTGAGTCGAAGGCTGTAGTTGATCGTGCAAAAATTCTTCCTAAAAACGAAATTAGACTTCGCCGCCAGGCTCTTATTCGAATGACTCACAGCTCAACTGAAATCGAAGGCAATATTTTAAATATCAAGCAAGTTGAAGAAATACTAGCCAATAAAAAAATTGACGCTCCAGAAAGAGACATTTATGAAGTTCAAAATTATTTCAATGCTTTAAAATATATTGACAAAATTGTCCAAGAAAAACAAGAGGTAACAGTCAAAACATTGTTAAAAATTCATGGATTAGTTACCAACAAAACTTTACCCATAGAGCAATCTGGCCATTTCCGCAAGTGTCCGATTTATGTCGTAAAGCGCCGACCTGGAATGCAAAACGAGGTGGTTTACACTGGGCCAGAGCCAGAATCGGTTCAAAAACTATGCGAAGAGCTCTTTGATTGGATCAAGGAAAGCAAAGACAACAATATTAATCCTGTTTTAGTCGCCGGCATTATACATCAGGAAATTGCAGCCATTCACCCTTTTGTTGATGGCAACGGCCGAACTGCCAGAGCTGTAGCAACTTTAATTTTGTATGAACGCGGGTATGACTTTAGAAAGCTATTTGCCTTGGAAGATTATTATAATAAGGATCGCTCAATTTATTATAGGGCTATAAATATTGGCAAGAATTATACTGAACGAAGGATTGACTTTACGCCTTGGCTGGAATACTTTGTAAAAGGATTTAAAGAAGAAATTGATATGGTAAGGGCTCAAATCACGAATTTGTCTTTGCATAAATTCAACGATAATACTGAAAATAAAATTTTTCTAGAGAAGGACCAGTTGTTAATTATAGATTTTATCGACCAAATGGAGAAAATTTCAGTAAAAGATGTGATTGATATTCTGAATTGCCCAAGAAGAACAGCCCAGTTAAAATTATCAAAACTCAAAGAACTCGGGA
Organism: Candidatus Berkelbacteria bacterium; assembly: GCA_009885355.1. GTDB lineage: Bacteria > Patescibacteriota > UBA1384 > VFKW01 > VFKW01 > VFKW01. The sequence goes on along the minus strand of VFKW01000127.1, from coordinate 2,078 downwards.
TAATTACCCAGATTGGAAAAGGCCCATCAAGCGCCTACATCTTAAGCAAAAAGTAGTATAGCTGAAAAGGTTTCTTCGCAGAAGCAGAGGGGACGGTTAACTTTTTTCATGGAAAATGCAAAATATTTTATTTTTGCCTGAAAGATCATATTTTTTGCAAATAATTCTCAATTATTCAAATTTTGCGAATGAACCTGGGAATGAGAAGCGTCCCCCTCCGCCCATATCCCTCTGCCCTATAGTTGGACGATATGTCATTTAACAAGCGATCGCTTGTTAAATGACATAAGATTAGGTGATTAAAGATTGTAGATTATAGAATGGGGCTAGCGGGGTATTTGACTGGAGGGAGATTTTGAGAAAATTTAGTGTTTAGCGATTGGCAAAGAAACTTTTGGGTGATTGCCAAAATCCAGAAAATATTCACATCCGATTTGCTATGCATGAAGATGTAAAAAATATTGTATTACCGGTGAGATTTGGGAAAAATTATGTTAATCATTGTTGCAAATCATGCACCTGAGTGGTAATCTTTAAACATGGATGATAAATCAAAACAAGCTGTAGAAGTTTATGAAAAAATTTGTCAGCAGTATGCTGATGAGTTTGATGAGCCTTCATTCCAAATAGATAATTTTGTCGACTTACTGCCAAAAAATGGAAAAGTTTTAGATGTTGGATGTGGAGTAGGTACAGACGTGGGTTATTTAACGTCGAAGAACTTTAAAGTTGAAGGTATTGATTTGTCTGGTAAAATGCTTGAGATAGCAAAAAATAAACATCCGGACGCAATATTTAGAAACGCTGATATGAGAAACTTAGACTATCAAGAAAATAGCTTTGATGGAATTCTGGCATCTTTCTCGTTGATTCACATCCCTAAAAGTGATGTTCCAAATACTCTAAAAGGTTTTTACAAAACATTAAAAACAAAAGGAATTATCTATATTGGAATTCAAGAAGGAAAATCGGAAGAGATTTTTATTACTGAAACATTTAGACCTTCAGAAAAAATATTTTTAAATATAATGTCTCGATCTGAATTAAAAAAACTACTTAAAGATAGTGGTTTTCAAATCTTAAGATATTTCGGCAGGAAACCTCAAAATTCTGAAGAGTTCGACTATACAAAATATGTAGTTATAGCTATTAAGGCATCAATGGAAAAAGAAATCGGTCTTAAAAAAGGCTTTGTTAAAGTAGACAAATATGATCCCCAATGGCAAGAAGAATTTAACAAAGAAAAAGAAAACCTTAAAAAAATATTTGGCAATGTGGCAAAATCAATAGAACATGTTGGCTCTACTTCTATTGCAGGTTTATCTGCAAAACCGATAATAGATATTGCCATTGGCGTTGACGCATTAGAAGATATAAATAAAATAAAAGAAAAAATATTGAAGTTTTCACATTACACAATAAAAGAAGATAATGCGGACGGTGAAATACTTATGAGAAAAGGTGAGCCTGTAAAATCAGGAGAAATTAAACCGGATTTCATAACTCATTTTATCCACATTATGGAGATAAATGGTAGGAAATATAGAGAAACGATAGTATTTAGAGATTATTTAAAGACAAATAAAGCAGTTTTAAAAGAATATGATGATCTAAAACAAAAGCTAGTAATAGAATATAAAAATGACAGAAAAGCTTATTCAAAAGCTAAACATGAATTTATAGAAAGCATTCAAAGTAAATGTGATCTAGATTAGCCACAAAAAAGGCCTGAGAATCTCAAGGACTCCCAGGCCTGATTAATTAGTACTCTACAGCAAGCATCACTGCCTGCCCGTCGTAGCCATGCGTAGGCAGGTCATCACTCTTTTGCATGTTCCGGATAACGGATCTTCCCACGCATCGAAAGTCTCATTGTAGTAGTCAATCTTCCAGAAGACCTTATCGCCTTTCCACTCAAGGCTGCCGAAATCATGCTCTTTGTACGGATCATTATCCTCTGTAAAGTTGCTATTTGTTTTATAAAATGGGGAGACTGGCGGGATAGACCGTCTAATAACCTAAAAAAATAGTCCTAAAATTTATTACTATTTTCTCTTAAAATTACCAGTCTAAAAGCT
>VFKW01000112.1 GCA_009885355.1 Candidatus Berkelbacteria bacterium | reverse complement strand
GTGAATTACCAATGAAACCAAAGAATAGCTAGTTAATTTAAAAAGCAAAATTCCTTTTCGGGAACATTTTGCTGACTAATTAGGTGGAACATTTAGCTGACTTGCAACAGACTTACTTGGTATAATCTGTACAAATACATTTGTTAATTATTATATTGAATTAGATAGTTAATTGATAGAAAATTAGCTTAAATTGTTAGGCTAATTTTTAATGTTAGGAGGTAATATGCCTGAGAACCCGAGTGCGAAAATTCAAAAGCAACTCGATGCGATGACTCGAGCCGAAGGTTTACTCCGTCAAATTCAACAATTGAGTTCGGAAATCGAAATACGCGTGGCGAAAATTGACCAGTTGAAAATACAATTAAAACAGGTTCAGGATCAGATGAAGGGTTAGATCAGGTTGAGTTCTTTGGCGGCGAGAATGAACATGCCATGGCTCCAGCAGAGAGGATTGACTGCTTTTTGGATATTATTTGTGAAGATTTGTTCTGGGATGAGATTATTTTCAGGTATATCTTCGATGACTTTATTGAAATATTTTAAGGCTTCATCTTTTCGATCCATTCTGTTTAAGACGATGGCAAGCCAGAAATTTAGGAGGGGCCAATAACCGGCGCCTTTTTTGCGATGCATGGTTTGGTACATCCAGCCGTCATATTCGTCGTTTTCATATCTGTGGACGCCATCGGCGGGGCTTAATTTGGTGATGATTTCATCAACTGTTTTTGTCATTTCAGGGCTTTTGGGATCGATAAGATTGAATGGCCAGACAAGTCCAAGGAGTGATGCATCGATATGATCGTCATTCAGGTCGCCAAAAGAGCGTACATATTGACCATTTTGGACGCCATTTTGAATGGTTTTTTGCATTTGATTGATGGTTTCTTGGTATTTTTCGTTTGGCGCCATTTCATTTGCTTTTTGAAGTCCACAAATACATGCGGCCAAAGAATAGGTGAAATTTTCTTTTAGATCTGGAAATGTGTGTCTTTCTTCCCATAAGTCGTTGGTTATAAGGTCAAAATGATCTTCTTTCCAGTGTTTGCAAATACCATCGGCGAGCAATTTGACTAATTTGTGGTATTCTTCTTTTTCAACTGAACCTGATTGTTCGCAATGGCAAATTGCGATAATAACAGAGGCGCCTTGGTCAGGTTGGAAACGGTTTAGGGCTTGAAGTCCGTTTACGTAATATTTTTCATATAATAAACCTGTTTCGTGGAGGTTTTCGGCCCGATCCCAGATCCAGTCAAAAAAGGGTTTTTGGATATCTGTAATGCCGATTATATCAGAAGCAATGCAGTTGTAGGCGCCGTCTCTAGGCCAGACGTATAAATAATGTTTGGCTTCTTTGGAATAATATGGTTTTATCGGATTGGCGGCGACAAGCGCGCCGTTTTCCAAAGAGCAGTCTTTTAATACTTGTTTTGAGGTTTCGATGAGTTTTTCGAGATTTTTCATAAGATTCCTTTCGTTTATAAGCTTGTAAGCTAATAAGCTAGTAAGCTAGTAAGCAATAAGCTTGTAAGCTAATAAGCTAGTAATCAGTAAATTAGTATAAAGTATTAGGTACTAAGCCCCAAGGGGGCCCCTTCGGGGTATTAAGGGCGTGACCGCCAAGAAGATCCTGAAATAAATTCAGGATGACAGAAGAATGGGTTTTACCTTTACTTTTGTTTTTATATTTTTATTATGATCTTTTATTCTTAATTTTACATCTGCTAATATATTCATAAAATTGATAAATGCTTCATATGGGGATTCGTACGGGTTGAAATATTTGTGGACATCTCCGTCGGAGAACCATTTGGTGCACATATAATAAAAATGATCTGATGTTTGGAGTTTGCGCCAATCATGGATGAGTTTTTCATCCCCAGTTTCAAGTATTTTTTTCTCGAGAGAGTAGATTTTTGCTAGAGCATCGACTTGAATGTGATTTGAGAGCCAGGCTGACAGGTCGCGTTCTGTGTCTGCCCAAGAGACGAAGTGGGGGAAATCTAGCTCGGCTGTACTTTCGTGCCTCTCGATCGCTTCTGAGGGCGTCAAGAAGCCATTGTCAGGGTGTTTGAGGATGGCTTGAGGTAAATGCTCTAGGAAATTGAAAATACCAGTGTCTTCCCATTGATGTTCGCCAAAGGTTTCATAATCCATAAACAGGTTGACGAGATGGCCGTTGCCATTTACTTGATTTACCCAATGGGCAAATTTGTCGGCGGTTAGAGGGTAGTCACTCCATTGCTTACTCGAGAATCGAAAAGCGATGTCATCAGATAATCGGTAATTTTTCAGAAGTAACTTGATACTTTTTGTACCTTTAGGGTGATAAACAAAATTCGGGCTGCGCCAATCTAAAATATGGTCGGCACCCTCGGCTAAAATCCCTATATAGCCCATTTCTTCGATTTCTTTGGCTAGATCATTTGAGAAAATAAGCTCAGTGTTTCGGAAAACTTTTGGTTTGTAGCCAAATAGAGCATCGAGTTTTTTGGCGTGCATGCCGACTTGATGGTGAAATTCTTTTTTTGAGTATAAAAACGACAGGGAGTGGAAATAGGTTTCTTGGAGGAGTTCAACTTGACCGGTAGCGACTAGTTTTTGAAATGATTCGATGACTTCCGGGTAATATTCTTCGGCTTGTTCCAGAAATACCCCTGATAATGAATAGGAAATTTTCATTTCAGGGTGTCTTTGGAGAAGTTTTAAAAATAATGCATTGGTTGGAAGATAGCATTTGTTGGCAACTTTATGGAAGATTTTTTTGTTTGAAAGCCGGTCTTCGTCGGTATTGAAATAATTGTGGTCATTACCGACTTGAAAAATCGGGTAGCGTTTGACCCGATATGGTTGATGAACTTGAAAATAGAAACAAATTTTCGGCATATCTTTGGCTCCAGTTAGGCGGCTTGGAGGTTTTGATAAATCTTCATACATTTGGTGGCGGAGTGATCCCAAGTGCAGTTTGAAACCTCGGCGGCGCTTTCGTCAATAAGTGTATCACGAAGTGTTTTGTGGTGCAAAACGGCGGTTATTTTGTTGGCTAATTCGTCAACATCCCAAAAATCTACTTTCAAAGAGTGATTTATAACCTCGCCGATGCCTGATTGTTTGGAAATAATGATCGGAATGCCGCGCGCGGCAGCTTCGGCTGCGACCAAGCCGAATGGTTCGGAAACCGATGGCATGACAAAAAGGTCGGCAGCTTGATATAATTTTTCGAGTTCTTTGCTGCGTAGGAATCCTGGAAAGAAGACGCGATCGGATATTCCCAAAGAAGCGGCTTGCTGAATGATCTGATGGCGCATGTCGCCGGAGCCGACGATGACTAGGATGAAATTTTTATCATAAACCATGGCTTTAGCGGCGGCGGTCACGAGATAGTCGATACCTTTTTGATAAGTGATGCGTCCGGCTGAAAGGACGATCTTTTGACCATTTTTTTTGAGTTCTTTAAGGTGGAGTTTGGCGTCTTTTGGGGCGATAAAACCGCTTCCATTGTGGACAACTTCGATCTTATTTTCGGGTATGTGATAAAATTGCATGATGCGATTTTTGACATAGTGGCTGATGGCGATGACTTTGTCGGCTTTTTCAAGACCTTCTTTTTCGATCTCGACTATGGCTGGATTTGGGCTTGGTGAACGATCTTGTTCGAGAGCATGGACTTGAGCGATGAAAGGTTTTTTGCTGATTTTTTTGGCAGTTATACCGGCCGGGAATGAAAGCCAGTCATGGGCATGGATGACATCAAAATCGGTTGTTTTGGCGATTTTTGCCGCCGCGGCGGCATAGCGATATACTTCTCCGATCATATCGCTAGAAAATTGATCCATGCCTCGTTTTGAAAATAGTCTGGCAAAAAAACCTTTGCTAAATAATTTTAAATATTCATCTTTTCTGAGTTCGTATTCTTCGGCGGTCAAATATGGGGAAAGGGGACTGTCGATTTCTTCTATATTAAAGTTGGCGCCAAAGCGTCCAAATCGGCCGAATCTTCCAAATAGACCTGATTTTTTGAGCAATTCTTCGTCAATTTCCTCGGCAAAGGCGAGTTTCATGAAAGGAGTGGAGATCTCTTGTCTTTTTGGCAGGACAAAAGTAATATTGGCATTTTGTTTTGACAGCGCGTCGGCCAGGTCGTAACAAGCAACTCCTAGTCCGCCGGAGTTGAAAGGAGGTAATTCCCAGCCAAACATGAGGACTTTTTGTTCGTCTGTTTCAGGTGAATTTTGAGAATTATTATTTTGTACGGGTTTACGGTGACGATGAGTGATATTATGGCTTATTTTTCTCACAGTGTGAGAAATGTTTTTTGCGCGATTTGCCGCAGTTTTAGAAGCTTCAGAGATACGTTTTTTTATTCCAGTAGTCTTGGTATTATTTTTTTTGGCTTCAGTCTTGAGTATTTTTTGCGTTTGTTTTGTTTCTTTTTTTACTAATTTTTTAGCGCCAGAGTCTGTTTTACGAATGAGGGCTTTTTCTTTTGCCAGTTTTCTTGTATTTGAAATCTTGTCACCGACTTTTTTAATCCGTGTTTTTGCATTGTCTACCCGTTCTTTGATTTTTTCTTTACTGGTTTTTTTATCCATAATTAAAGAATCTCTCCTCTTTTTTTATTGTATAATTATTTGTTATCATTTGGCAACCATGATGATAATGCTTTTAGCCGGAGCTAGAAAAACTGGTAAATTGATCTGGGGATTTTCACCAGTTGGGTAAAATGGTGATTTTTTGTCAGCGGTATTGAAACTAAGGTGCCATTTTCTAGTTGCTAATTGGGGTAAATCGAAGGATAAATCTTGATCATCCATATTGATAATGACGTGAACTTTGTTTTTAAATGTATAAGCCAAAACTTTGGAGTTTGGATCTTGCCATCCCGGGGAATAGAGTTGGCAGCCATGAAAAATTATCTCTGACGGGTCGTAATTGTCTGAAAATAATTTAAATTGTTTTCTAAAGTTTATCAGTGCTTTTGTAAAGTCGTGCAGTTTGGCATTTTTATCTGTTACTTGCCAATTGAACCAGCTAATTTCGTTGTTTTGGCAGTAAGCGTTGTTGTTGCCTTTTTGGGTCCTGGCAACTTCATCTCCCATGGAAATCAGAGGAACGCCGCGAGAAAGGATAAGTAAAGCTAGAAAATTTCTCATCTGTTGACGGCGAAGATTGTTGATTTCTTGGTTGTCTGTCTCGCCTTCGATGCCGTAATTGGCAGAATAATTTTCATCCAGTCCGTCGAGGTTATTTTCTTGGTTTGATTCGTTGTGCTTGATAGAATAGGAAACTAAGTCGTTTAGAGTAAAACCGTCGTGGCAAGTAATAAAATTTAAGGTATTGATGGCTCGGCGTCCGGAATCATGATAGAGGTCTTCGCTGCCTGTTAGACGAGAAGCAAGGGTTGAAATCATACCTTTTTCGCCTCGAACAATTTGCCTCATATCGTCTCGGAAACGTCCGTTCCACTCTACAAAACGGTAGCCCGGGAATTGACCGACAAGATAGCTGCCGGCGGCATCCCAAGGTTCGGCGAAGATTTTGGTATTGGCTAATTTGTCGGATAATTCGATATTCCAAATAACGTTTGGATATTCGAGTTTTTCTCCATTACTGCCCCTGGAAAGTAGAGCGGCTTCGTCAAATCTAAAGCCGTCGACATGCATTTTTTCGACCCAAAATTCGAGACAATCGAGAATGAATTTTGAGACGATCGGATGATTTGTATTTAAAGTATTTTTACAGCCTGACAAATCTGTGTAGATGGTTTTGTCATTTGGGTCAAGATTGTAGTAAACAGTGTTATCCAAACCTTTAAAACTCAACGTCGGGCCGTCTTTTCCTCGTTCAGTGGTGAATCCAAACGTAACATCGAGTATGACTTCGATATTGGCTTTGTGCAAAGCTCGAACCATATCTCTAAAATCTTTGATATGAGATGCTTTGTCAGGTTCACTGCAATAGGAGCTTTCAGGGGCAAAAAATCCAAGACTGCCATATCCCCAATCGTTTTTCGGGTCGCCTGAATCAAAATCAAAAACAGGCATGAGCTCGACAGCTGTGATGCCCAAGGATTTTAGATATGGTATTTTTTCGATCACACCACTGAAAGTTCCGGGGTGTTTTACTTTGGCGGTTTTTGAACGGGTAAAATTGCCGACATGGAGTTCGTAAATTATCGTTTCATCAAGTGGTCGATTGACCGGTTTGTCGCCTCGCCAGTCATATTTTTCACTATCGATAATGACACTTTTTAGTGAAGTTGATAAATTATCCTCGTCACTTATTGAGTCTTCCCTTTTCCAGTTGGTATAATCCAAACCTTTTGAGTACGGATCGACTAGGACTTTGCGTGGATTGAAGCGAAATCCTTGACATGGGTCATTTGGTCCATCGACTCGGTAAGCATAGAGAGTCCCGGGCTTTAAATTTTTTACAAAAACATGCCAGAAATGGTATGTTTTATGGATTTTTGGATCTAATTTTATGGTTTGAAATGGCTCTTTTGATTTGGGGTTTTTAAATAATAAAAGTTCTACAGAAGTGGCATTTTCGGAGAATATCGAAAAATTTACCCCTCGACGATCGGGCGAGGCACCGAGCGGCTGAGGCTTTCCTGATTCTATGTCAAATATGTTTTCCATTTTCCCCTCCTGCGGCCTATCGACTTTAAATTCTCAAAGTTTATAGCTCGTCTTTTTGACAAGCATCAATGACTTTAAAAAATTTTAGTCGCTAGATGATAAATATTTTTTAAAATATTTATCGTAGACCTATAATTATATTCTCATTATTATTTCTAGTCGTCAAGTATTTTTGATCTGTAAAACGTGCTTGAATTGTATATAAGATATATATTGGTTCGAAATGTTTTAGTGTGCTTTTATATTAATTTTTTTTTATTTTTTAAAAAGTTGCAAGGTGATTTTTTATTTGTCATAATATATGTATGGAAAAATTTCAATCATGGTTTGATGAATTTAGATCGTCATCAAGCTACCAAAAACTATTAAAAAACCCGGTGGCTTATTTTTGTATGGAATATGCCTTGCCGGATGATCTTCCTATTTATGCTGGCGGTTTGGGAGTACTAGCTGGCGATTATGTGATGGGCGCTGCTAAAGAAAAGATGCCAATGGTCGGGATCGGGATGTTTTATTCAAAAAAATTCGCGATGGATGATAATGGGGATGAGTATAATGCTTCGAGTCCTTATCTATTAGGCTTGGAGCCTTTGGAGGATAAATCAGGTAAAAGAATCAAAATTTCAGTGCCGATCGGCAATAAAACCATATTTGTACAGGCTTGGAAATATGATAAGGGCACAGTGCCGATTTATTTGTTGGATACAAATACCGAAGAAAATGAGATTGCTGATCAGTTAATTACTGATTTGTTGTATGTTTCTGATCAAATTATTCGACTCAAGCAAGAGATTCTACTTGGAGTCGGCGGAGTGCGGCTTTTGTCTGTTTTGGGGATTAAGCCGTCGATTTATCACATGAATGAAGGGCATTCGGCCTTTTTGTGCTATGAAGCGACTCATGAAATCATGAAATCGGAGGAAATTTCTTTTGACGATGCATTTAAGAAAATAAAACAAAAAATCGCTTATACAAATCATACGATCGTTGCCGGTGCACATGATTCGTTTGATAAGAGTATGATGAATATTCAACTCGAGCTTTATGCTAAAGAAGTTGGAGTGCCGGTAGATAAATTGATCGAAAAGGGGCTGGATGAGACAGGGCAGAATTTTTCGACCACCCAGCTGGCTTTTGAAGGATCAAATAAGATAAATGCTGTGAGTAAGTTGCATGCGGAAGTGGCCAAGAAAATTTGGCCCAATAACCCGATGGAAGCGATCACAAACGGGGTTTGCCAAGATCGTTGGGACAAGATAGGTAAGGAAGAATTGGTAGCTAAACATCAGGAAAATAAAGCTGAGTTGTTGGATTTGATCAGACGAGAGACGAATACTGATTGGGATCAGGGTGATCTAGTAGTTGGTTGGGCTCGACGGATTGCCGGTTATAAACGACCATTGGCTTTCTTGGAGAATTTGGAGCGGGCAAAATTGATATTAAATTATCCAAAGCGACCTGTTCGATTGGTTTTTGCCGGTTATCCGCATTATAACGATGGAGAGGGACGATCATTTTTGTACCGCTTGAGATATTTGGCAAATAATGATTTGAAAGGCAATATTGTTTATCTGGATAAATATTCGACTGAATTATCAAGATTGATGGTGGCTGGATGTGATGTCTGGCTCAATACACCGGTTGTCGGGATGGAAGCGTGCGGCACTAGCGGCATGAAAGCGGCTCTGAATGGGACTTTGGCTTGCAGTACAAATGACGGCTGGATCCAAGAAGTCGAATTAAGCAAAGTCGGGTTTGAGCTCAATAGTGACACGATTTCAAAGAGTGTTACAGATGTGTTTGGCGGTCAAATCGTGCCGATGTTTTATGATATGAATAATGCAAATTCGCCATGGAAACAGAAAATGGCTGAATCAAGGCAGGGGATTATTGATAATTTTGGCGTCGACCGAATGCTCAAGGATTATATCGAGAAGATTTATTTGCCGATGCTATAGCAAGCTTGTAAGCAATAAGCTAATAAGCAATAAGCTGGCAGGCCCCGAAGGGGTTTCGCTGCGGCGGGATAAGTAATAAATTTAAATTTAAAAAATAACCCCGTTGCAATGTTGCGGCGGGGTTTTGGGATTAGGGGGGGGTGATCGTGATTAATCTCCAAGAAGAGGGGTCGTGTCTGGTTGTGTTTTTTCGTTTTCTTTTGTTTTGTCAGAGTTGATGGCTCCCAGAGACTCGTCTATGGCTGTTTTTGGATCTTTTGTTTTTTGATCTTGATCCTTGAGCATTTGCCATTTTTTGGCGGAGTCGTCCTGGATCGACAGGATAATTTCGAGTCTTTTTTGGAAAGTTGGGTAGCCGTCTTTAAAGATGTCCTTCCAAGTGTCGGCGTTGGTGATGAAATATTTTCTAAGAGCTTCGGACGATCTTGTGTAGGCGTCGATCTCGTTTTGAATAGGATCAATCGGATCGACTTTGCCTTTGATCATCATGTTCATGAGATCGTAGCTTTGTTTTACATGTACAAGCTCGTGGGCAAGAGATGGCCAGCAAAGCGGCCAGAGCTCTGTTGAAAAGAGTTTTTTTGACATACAGATGGCAAAAACGCTTGTTTTGCCGTCTATATATCCGAAAATTATCGAGTATTTCTCATCGTTGATCTGTTTGACGAGTTTGTCGTAATTGGGGTTGCCGATGTTGCCTTTTTTACGGAAATCGTTGGCAGCCTTTGTCAGGTCGTCGTAAAGGTACAATTCAATACGAAAAGCTTTGTCGTTGAGTGCCGGCAGGCACTCCGGAATGGCTTCAACCGCGATACGGCGCGTTGTTTTCAGGCTGGCCAATTCCGATTCAGATAGTGTAGTTTTAGTTTGGTTGATTATTAATTTTTCAACCGAACTGTTTGGCTTATCTGCTGCCCAAGTGATCGATTGGCAACAGATAACTGTGATGACTGCTAGACTTACGGTGATTAATTTTTTCAAGTGCGTTTCCTCCTGATTGAACTAATTGTATTTTAACAGATATATTTTAAATGTATAGTGAGATTGTTACAAAAAGAAAAACGGCCGCAGTCGGCCGTTTGTAGTATTAGCAATCATTTGGTAGTCTTGGCTACCTATTTTGATCTTTATAGGCTTGCCATTTTGCTCTCATGGCTTTTTGGTCATCGAGTAGTGGATTCAATCTACTCATCAGAAAATCGTAATTTTCCTGACCCATGACCTTGATATTGTCAGCTTTTCTGACGACGAAGTAGTTATCGAGTGTTTTAAGACAGAGATCGTATGTCCTGATTTCGTCGTCGATTTTGTCATAATCGACTTTCTTGCCAGCTTGGTCGTCTTCCAGAAGCTGGCGGTGATAAATGATGTGGCCAATTTCGTGAGTTATTAACACATATGGCATTGGCCAGTTTATTTTTTCCATCACGGACTTGTCGATGTAGATAGAAAAAATAATCTTATCGTTTATTTTTTTGGCGCTTGTGAAACCTCCCCTTAGCCCCTTTGTTTGCTTGGAGGCCAAATCGTATTGTTCATCTGTGGATCCAGTCTCTTTACATGACTCTTGCCACGCCTTGTCGAGATCATTTGGTTTGAATATTTTGATCTCGTAGTCTTTGTCCTGGAGCATTTCATTGGTCCCGGGCATGCATTTGATGCTGATGCCAATGATACCGCCAATCAGTTTTGCCTCAGATTGACTCAATGAGGAGTCGTAGCTGATCGACGATTTTTGGGTAGTTATGCTTTCACCTTTAGCAAAAGCGATGCTGTACGATAACAGCAAAGTGACAATAATCAGTAATCCCGACTTTCTCAATTTTTATATCCTCCAGTCTTTTTTGTTTTGATCGGAACGTTGAATTATAGCACTAATTTGATTGTACGTCAATAGATATAGTTTTGTCTACAGAATAATTTGTTGTGGCGTAGTGATGATTGTTTTGTTATAATTATATTAATTCAAAAGGAGGATGCGATGACCGAAAGAATGGGAGCGCATATTGAGGAGAATATCCAACCAAATCCAGGGACTTTAGACACTCCAGTAAAGCCTGGAATATTTTGGGTGCAAAAAACGGCTGAGGGTACGGAAGACCATTCTGTTGGTTCAAATTCAGAGGGTCAGGCCATTTCTGATACAGTTCATGATTTACTTAAACATCAATTTATTGCACCTCCCGAGGCTGATAAATCGTCTGCCGTAATTGTCGAGCCTGTAATTAGTGACCCTTCGGAAGAAAATGTATTTGATAATTTTCAACCTTCTTCAAAAGCTCTTGAGAAATTGAGAAATTTTAAACCTGTGACTCTTGAATATGTGCCAGATCCTGAGCAAAGAGCTGAACAAGAGGATATGTTGCGTGCAATAGATCTAAAAGGAAAATATTTTTTTGGCCTACAAGCTGTATATTCGACAGGGATAAACTCTCCGGTTGATGCTGAAATATTGGCAGCTATGCCCTATATTGGTAATGAGATTATGCGCGACAAGACGTTTGTGACCGATGTAGCACGTGGGAATTCGGAAAATTTTAAACCTTATCAATTTGTTGAGAAATATAAACAAGATCAAGATTTAATAAAGTCTCGATTGGGTTTTTTGTCTGATATGATCGGTGAAGAGGATTTGCCGGAGTGTGCCGAACTTCGAATGCAAGATATTTTAGGTGGAATAGGAAAGTTTTGCGAAGGCAAGACGATCTATGCGCAAGATGGATTGGATTCGATCTTGGATTTATTGAGGGATGGCATGCTGTCTCGTCATACTGTTGAACGTCAAGCTGTAAATATGCTTTTAGTTGATGGTGAGATCAGAGATTTATTGCATAAAAATGATTATTATCGCCCGGAAAGTCCTGATAGGGATACCGCTGAGCATTTAGGTGTTTTTTTGATGAAACTAGATCAGTCTGATCGAGATTTTGTGATTGAAAGATATAGACAATATGAAGAAACTTATGGTCAGGATTATCTGGAATTGGTAAATAAAGTTGATAATATTATTGGTCTAAATGAATTTACTGAAATTGATATTGATGACCCTGAAAAATTGCCGACTGAATTACAGGTGCTGATTGAAGAGAATCCCCAAATGGAGCAAATATTGCAAGAATTATCCAGTCAGGGAGTATTTGTCAGCTTAAAAAAGCAGACTGGTACTAATAAAGATGTTATTGAGTCAATCCATAATATTTCCACAATGTCGCAGGAAAATTATACTCAAAATTGGTTGAAACCATTTGTATCTGATAAAAAAAGACCGCTTTTACAAATGACAGAAAATGGGAAAGTAAAAGCTGAGCAGATGAAATCTAAAAACAATGAGAAAATTGATCTAGAAACTGAGCTGGATACGATTGAAAAATCCATCGATGGTTATTTGAAGGTTGTGGCTACTAGTGAAATCGATCATTCCCAACAGAAAATGATTGACACAATAAATAGCGGGCTTGATCAGCTAAGAAGAGATTGGGCGGCCAATAGAATGCAGTTTGATCTTTCAAATGAACGTGATGGTGGCGTCGAATTCGCTACAGTAGATCAGTATTTAGCCGATGAAAATGCCAGAATAGCGGCTGAATTGGGAGGAAATGAATCAGATAAGCAAGGCTGGATAGATTCTTTCAAGGAGTTATTCCATGGCATGAGGTTAAATGCAATGAATTCTGTTGTGTCATTGTCTGGTATGGAACATATGAAACCTTTTTTTAATGATGTTCCAGATACTTTTGCTGATATGGCACTTGCATGTTTTATGTTTATTACCCCGTTAGTTATGAATGCGATTAAAGAGTATTTATCTCAAAAAGGAGCGAGTTAATATGGACCAAACCAATGAAACTGCAAGTTGGCGCGAGAATTATCAAACTATAATTGATTTTTTGATTAAAAAAGGCGTCTCTGAAGAGAAGGCCAAGGTTTATTTGATAAAATTATCAGAAAATATTTGGTTATCTACTATCGTAAGTATGGCAAAATCAAAGAATTTTGACATGTCCCAGGTCAATAGTCTAGATAAGGATCAGAAGCAACTTTTTTTAGAGCAGAATTTTACTAATGAAGAAATTTTAGCCACTATGGAAACCGAATCTCAGGCGCAAATACAAAAATTTATCACTTTATTTGATAAAAAATAATTATTTGGAATTACACCAAAGCTGTTCAAACCAGCTTCGCATGGTGGCGGCGTATTCTTTGCTGGTAATGACTGTTCCGAACGCCTCTTGGCTGGTGGTTATAATGGCGACACTGTCTTGATAGATCAAGATATGGGCTGGGCAGTTGAAGCCTGGTGGCGCAAAGCGATACTCTCTGATATCTCCTTCAAAAGGCGTGTTTATGCCTTCGATTTCAGCTTCTTTCACTCGGATGGAGCGGGATGGGATTTTTTTGGCAATTCTTCGTTTGATCCAGTTCTCGGTGTAATCAGCTCCAAAAGTATCGACGATTTTAGCGGTTTCGGCCACGTACCAGATTTCGTCTTTTTTTGGGTCGATTTCGAGCATTTCTTCATAGATTAAACGGATATCGTTTTTATTGAAGAAACGAACCCCAGGTTGGAAAGGAGATTGGTGGTAGGTTCTGTCGAATTCTGGCAGGGAAGTTTTAAAATCGTCAATAACTGATTCGAGTTCAGATTTTTTATAATTTAACAGGGTAATTATGGTTCTCAAGGGTCTAGCGATATAGGTGCGGCGGGTTTTGGCGTCGTTTATATCGATCAAGTGCTTATCTGATAGACGTTCTAGTATATAAAAAACGGTCGTTCGAGGAAGATCGACCTTTTTTGATATGGGAGTAATCGAGGATTCACCAGAAGCTAAAAGCGCCAGGTAAGTTTCTGACTCTTTCTCTGAGAGATGGAGTTTTTTGAGGTATTCATTTATGTTCATAATTTAATTTTAACTTCTCCATGCGCTATCGCTTAGTCGAAGAATATTGTTCGAGCCCTGCCTACCGGCAGGCAGGTTGTCGAGAACATACAATTGTATTACGTCTAAACTATTCGTCGACATTTATACTATAATCTAACCTTTATATCTTGTCAATATTTGCATAACGTCGATGAGTATTGACATTTTAGGTCTTTTTTGCTATAATTCTTCATCACAGTCGGTTAATAGTCGATTGGGTACATTAAAAACAAAATCTAAGGTGGCACCAACCAATAATGAGGTGCTGGAGAAAAAAATGTCAAACAGAATGATGGTTATTGAAGTTTCAAATCAAGTTAATGGTGGAATTCACACTAAGCAGAACGATGCTGAGCCTTATCCGGCTGAACTGATCGCAGCTGTAGCTGAATCTTGGGCCGGTTGGACGGCTGACGCTCTGCAGATCACAGGTATGAGTGATGAAGAAGTCGTCACTGAAGTACTGAATTATGGTGCTAATGTTGTCGGTATGACGGTTTTTACCTATACGGCCGACCGTGCGGCGAAACTTTGCCGCATGATCAAGTCATTTGCCCCGGCTACTATTACAGTAGTAGGCGGCTATCATCCTTCTATGGTTCCATCTTATGTGATGGAGCCGTCAATCGACTTTGCCGTTATTGGCGAAGGAGAAGTGACAATTACTGAATTGCTTTCGAACCTGTCCGACTGTACGAAAGCATATGGCGAGATCGCTGGATTGGCCTTCGAATCCGATGGCCAGCTGATTATCACTGCTAAAAGGGATCGAATTCAGGATTTGGATACGCTTCCCTGGGCTAAGAGATATGATAAGTATCTCAAAAGAGCTGGTTCTAATGGCATTACTTTTCCTATAAGGGAAGAGACAGTCATGGCTGAGGTTTCTTGTTCCCGAGGTTGCGCTGGGAATTGCAGTTTCTGCATTTCTGGTAAAATGTGGGGACAGTGCGTAATTACTCGCTCGGTCGCCTCGATTGTGGAGGAAGTCAAGTATCTCCGCGACACCTTTGGTGTTAACTTCCTGTTTCTGACTGATCTTACCTTCAATCATTCGGTTGATAGAGTAATCGAGATCAGCAAGGCATTTGAGGCGGCTGGCCTTCATAATCCGGCTACCGAGAATGACTCTGATCACGCGACGACAAATGTGCATTGGACTTGCCAGTGTAAGGTCGGAATTGACATGGAAACCGCCAAAATAATGGCGGCCGGCGGTTGCTCTCGAGTAGCTTCTGGTGTTGAGTGCCTCTCAGAAGAGCAGGCCAAGGTATATCGCAAGCCTTATAAGGGCATCGCAGATGTCGTTTCCAGCTTTAGGGCAATGGATGCCGCTGGAATTATCAATCGACCGAACATGATGTTTGGTTGTGATGAGTCAGAGATGACCATCAATGCTACTATTGAGGCAATGAAATTGGTGCCTTGCGACCAGTTCAGAATGAGCTTCGCTACTCCTTTACCAGGTACTGACTGGGCAGAGGAGATGGGAGAGGCAATTCTGGATCAGGATCTGTCTCGGTATGATACCGAGCATCCGGTGGTGAAAGCTGCCGGAATCGACTGGGAAGCGCAGTTTGCGCTTCGAGCCAGAGTATCTTACGAGTATTATAACTCTGGCGAGTATGCGGCGCATGTCCGGGCGAAGATCCGGAATTTCCCGCAGCTCGAGCGGAGTTTCCGCTCATTCTTCCACTCTTTGAAAGTTAATGGAGTGGCAGATCTAGAATGGATACTCGATGAAAGGGGGGATTAATAGTTTGGGGATTTGCCCTGGTGTAACAACCAGGGCTTTTTTTTATTTGATTTCTTCGGCTAGGTCCCAGAGGATGTCGAAGTTGTCTTTGAATACTTGAACCAGGGATTTGTTTTTTATCTCGATGATCATTGGTTCGATTGCGGAGTGCAGGACTAGTGTGTCGTCGTTGAAAATATTGTAGTTGCCTGATTTGGTTACTTTTCTTCTTATGATTCTACATTCATTTAAATCCGGCTGTTCAGCGATAAGTGATTTTTCGACTTCAATCTCCTCGAAGGCTATAAATTTCCAGATTATATTTTTTTCTCTTCGTATCTTCTGATATTTTTTGTTAAAGGTTCCCATATATTCAAACCATTTGTCTCCGATGGAGCCGGCGACATAGTCGATTGAACCTGTTGGCATTTTGGTGACAGAGTCGATCCAGAACCGTCTGTAGGCTTCCAGGCCCTCGTAGATGGTGATTTCCGGTAGAGTTTGGTCAATTAGGCCTTTCAATTGTGGGACTAGCTCCTTGGCGATCTCGGCTTGATGGAGGGCATTTTGAGAAAATTTCTCTGGGTCGGTGGCTTGAAAGTGTGCAATATTTCCTTTTTGAAGCTTAAAGACTAGTTTTTTACCTATTAATTTATCGAGCGTTTCATAAACAACCGAGCGGTGAAGGACTGTTTTTTTGATGATTTCACCGGCGGAAGTCTGACCAATACTCAATAGTGCCAGATATACATTGGCTTCGTTGGTTGAAAGATTGAGTTGTTGGAGTTGAGTTAATAAATGTTCATTCATGGTTATATTATTATATTATTTTTTATATATGTCAAATTGTCGTCGCAAAAGGTTGACAAAATAGAATATCTGTGCTATAATACTTTTTAACAGGTCAGGAGAGGGAATTAGCCTGCGTACGCCGAACGGCGTTTAACAATAAAAAATATCATATACTGGAGGATTGAAATGGAAAGTAAAAGATTTTCAGGTGTAACTGGCGGGGATATGTATGATCTGTTCAAACTATCGGCGCCTCACTATGACGTGATGGAAGATCAGATCGGGGTTATCTTGGGTAAATATTGCCAAAATCTGACTTCGGATGAAATCAATGTTCTTGAATTGGGAACGGGTACCGGGCAAACACTTGATGTAATTTTGTCATCTGATCCGAGAATACGTGTGGTTTCGTGTGACAATGAGTCGCAAATGGTTGAAGTGGCGAAAGCTAGTCCTCATACTCACGTGC
This sequence comes from Candidatus Berkelbacteria bacterium, assembly GCA_009885355.1. Taxonomy (GTDB): domain Bacteria; phylum Patescibacteriota; class UBA1384; order VFKW01; family VFKW01; genus VFKW01. The sequence continues at coordinate 4,557 of VFKW01000112.1, read as the reverse complement.
GGGTAATTATCACTTGCGAGGATGCTTTGAGCTTCCTGAAATCTAGGATGCCTGAGAGTGTCGATGCGGTTGTGACTGCATTTACGATTCACAACCTTGAGATACCTTATCGAGAGCAGGTCTTTGAGGCTATATCTAAGGTACTGAAGCCTGGTGGGATTTTTATCAATTGCGATAAACATGCCCTTACTGATTATGATGCTCATCAGAAAAATTTTCTGGCGCATATGACATCACTGAAGGTATTTGACGAGATTGGGCGCCCTGATGTCAGGGAGGCCTGGGAGAATCATTATATTGACGATGAGAAAATCGAATTGACTGAAGATAGTGCTCGGTTTTTGCTCACCGCTAATGGTTTTGACAATATTGAGTTTAGTGATCGTCACTGGCTTGATGCTATCTGTACAGCTATAAAATTAAACTAAGGAGAATTAGGTTCATGAAATATCTGGTAATTCTATTGTCACTTATGCTGGCGTTGCCAACATTTGCTGGTACAACGTTGATTGGTAGAATGGATTGTTCGAGTAATGGTCAGCCGTTCTATACTAAAGCTTTGATTTTGCCCCAGGGAGAATTTTGGCTTTATGGCGCAAGCCAGGTAGAAATCGGCAAGTTGGTTTCTGTTGCAACCAAAAAAGATAGCCATTGTCTTGCTGGCGGCTATCTGGCTTGGAACAATGATACTAAGAAGGCTTTTGTTGAGCCATTCGTGATATTTTCATATGATATGGGGAAATATCGTTCGACTGTTAAGCCGCTGTGTTATATCCCGCTAAATAATGGGGGATTCTCAGCTGGGTTTGATGAAATTTCTGTCACTTACCAAATAGCTGATAATGTCAGGTTTGGTCCGTCTGCGACTCTCTGGAGCGAGAATAGTGAAACAACTTTTCGATATGGGTTTCAATTGGAATTAAATAAAGATCGTACAGCTGTCTTTGCTAGATATTTGGTTAAAGATGGTGACTCGACAGTTCGATTGCAACTTTCTCAGTCTTTCTAGATTCAATTTGCTCTGGTTTAACGACCAGGGCTCTTTTTTTGTCTATTTTTATGGTATCTTTTAATAAAGGAGCAATTATGGCTGAGGGCAAAATACAGATTGATCAAGAAGAGGTTGATTTTCAATCAAATCATGAAAATACAGGTAATGAATCTGATATTTTAGATAAGCCAAATCTTGATGCTATTTTACAAAATGATGCAAATGATAATCTGGAAGGTATCAAGGCCGAGGCTCGGGCAGCGCATGGAATGCCCACTCTCGAGAATGTATCTAGCACGGAACAGATCGCAGAAGAGATGAAGAAAATGAATGAATTATTGGGGTTGTTTAAAGATATTGTTAATGTTCAAAGGGAAAATAGTCCAGAAGTTTTTTCAAAAATAGTTAGAAAACTAGACGTCTTGGAAAGCAATGGGGATTTGATTGATCATGTGGCCGAATATGCATGGCAGCCTGTATTGTCGAATCTAGAAAGTTTGGCTGTTTCAAAAAATAAATATGTATCAAGCGTAGGAACAAAATTGATAAGCGAAAGATTGGATTTTTTCAGGGATAGAGCAGGGGACCGCGAATGGACTGAAATGGTAGAGCATGTGGTTTTTGAATCTAAAGATTTTTTCAACAGAAGATTGGTCGAGAAATCCAGGGAAGTTTTGAAAGAAAGAAGAGGTCAAGATGATCCTAATTTGCGTGATTTTGTTACTTTGAGTTTATCCCGTATTGTAGCATTATATGGTACAGATGAAGAATTTCGTGATGAAAATGATTTTATTTGCAATAATATGAATTCAAACCAAGAGAGCCCTTATTATGAAGAAGATAATTTTTGCCGCTCATTTTCAGGCCTGATTACCAGTGAAGACCAAGCTATCAGTGGCAGAAGTCGGGAAATGTTGGGAAATCTATACGGCGTGAAGGATATTGATCGTATGATCAAGAACTGGGAGATCTCCACCTCTTCAGCTAATGTGATTTCTAGAATTGAAACTAATATCACTAGGATGCAAGATTTAAATAACCATCACTCAGGGAGTGTCGGGACATTATTTGATGAATTTGGCATTGCTGATTTTGGCAGGTATGGTACGGAAATGTTATCTGCACAATATGAGAACAGGGATAATCAAGATTTGCCTTATGGCGTTGTTTTATTTCCCCGAAGTGATCATAATGGCGCCTTTTATCAAAATGCAATCAAATTGAATGATTTTCATCATCAATTGGAGGGTAATTATAATCTGAGAGTTTATGAATGTGGAAGCCAGATCGAAGCTGCAAAAGCGCTCATTCGCTCTCGGGATAGATATGGTGAAAAACATAAGATTTCATTTGGTATTTTGGGCGGACATGGATCGCCTGATAGTGTGCAATTTGGTAATAAATCGAAAAAGAAATATGGTCTCAAGGCTTTCTTGGGGGATTTGATGTTTAAGCCGACTGTTGGACCTAAAATTGATTTAACATCCGAGGATGTTGCAAAGCCTACCATGCCTAAAATTGGAGAATTATTTGAGGATGACTCGACGGTGATCTTGGTTTCTTGCTCAACTGGTGTAGAAGAAGGGATTGGCGAAAAGTTATCTTCTGCATTGGGGGTGAAAGTCATCGCGCCAACCGGGGATACAAATCTGAAGAATATTACAGTGAAATATGATAAGTCTGGTAAGCCTGATTTTGATGTAACTTATACAAATAACACTTCGACGGCCATATTTAAAGCGGAGGATGAAGATCCGCTTGATTTAAATTGATCATTTAGGACCGTCTGTGGCCCTTCAGGTCTTTGTAGGTGGTGATTTTCAGTAGAGTAAGGTCAAATCGGCCTTTCGGTCATAAGGTAGGCTTTCGAGCGATCTTGGCAGCATGCAGAGAGTTTTGATGATTTATTTCAAAAATTTAGCGCTTTACAAAATAAAATCTTGTGTTATTATTTATTTGCAGCCAAATTGTATTTGGCTTTAGACTAATATTTTCAAGGAGTGGCAATGGAAGAAACAACTATTCAGAATCGTATCGGTTTGATGGAAAGGCTGGAGCAGGAGATCAAGGTGGCCAAGGATGCTCTAAAGGCTGAATGTGAAAATGATGCGGTTTTTGTCGAGGAGTCTTTGCAGGCAAAGGAGGCAAATGCGCGCAAGAAGGCAGCTCGAGATAAGGTTTTTGCCAATGAGTCTTGCCAAAAGATATTGGATAATATCAAGGCAAATGCCGAGGAAACATCTATCCTGAAGGAAATATTGGCAACCGAGTTGATGGAAGTCTATCAAGAAAAGAAGACAAACGAGATACAGGACGCTGAGGGTGAATCAAGGAAATTTGTTCTATCTGTGAAGATTTTGCCGAAAAGGGCCAATTTGGCCAAGAAAAAGTTTGGTTCTTAGATTTTCTGTATAAATTAGAACAATACACAAATCTTATTGGGGGATTTAATAATTTGTTATTAATATCCGTCTTTTTGTTGGTTTAATTTTCTGAGAGAATAGCGTTACCTAGAGATGTTAAAGTTACATCAAAGGTGTCCGCTAAAGGGAGGGATTTAATCATTTGGCCAGCATTAAAAGATGGTTGGACGTTGATGGGCTTTGTCTTATCGGTGTGCAGCCTTCTTTTATATGATAGCTATTGAAAAAGTTTTAAAATGTATAATAATATAATTAAACGGTAGTCCAGCCATAATTGGACGGAGGTAATATGAAACTAAATAAACCTACATCGGAAAAGTTGAAGGTTTTCAACGATAGCAAGATTTTGATCTTGTTGGCATTATTTAAATGCGAGGATGTTTATTGCGGATGTGAATTGGTAGAATTGCTAAAAATGCCAAAGAATTTGCTATCTTATCACATGAAGTTTTTGGTAAAAATGGGGTTTGTGAGTGAAAAGAAATGTGGCAAGAAGAAACAATATACTATTAAAACTAGCCGAAGAGATGAAACTGAAGCTATTTTGAAGATGGTTGAGGCGATCTAGCGACTGGTATAGGGTATATAGTATATGGTATATAGTATTTTGTATTTAGTATTTAGTATTTATTTTTCGAGTGAAATGAAATGTAACTGAGAAATTATTACGATAATAACAAAAAATCCCCTGATGTCATCCTCGAAGCCAAGTGCAAAAGCACGTGGATATCGGGGATCTCTCTAGGGGATTTTTTGATTTGATCTGCCGATCAGGTGCAGGAGTGTTCATTTATTTTAAGCAGTAAATCTCGTATATCTACGGGGCTTATTGCAAAGATGAACCACCTCAAAGGCAGATTGGGTTGCGTAAGCTAGTAAGCTAATAAGCTGATAAGCTAGCAAACTATTAAGTAATATTGTTCGAGCGGAGCGAAGCGAAGTCGAGAACTTTCAGCTGTGAATATACTGTTCGAGTAAAGTCGAGAACTGTCAACTGTGAATATATTGTTCGAGCACAGTCGAGAACTTTCAACTGTGAATATATTGTTCGAGCACAGTCGAGAACCTTCACTCTTTTCTTTCGTCATCCCGGGCTTGTCTTCGATACAACTCAGACCCTGAGCGAAGTCGAACGGGACCCGG
>VFKW01000075.1 GCA_009885355.1 Candidatus Berkelbacteria bacterium | reverse complement strand
TGGCATAATTTAGACTTGAATGAAGACGATGATTGTTGTAAAAGTCAAAATATTCTCCAAGTCCTGATCTTGCCTCCCGAATATTTGGGTACGATTTAATGTAAACGTCCTCGTATTTAACTGTTCGCCAAAGGCGTTCATTAAATATATTATCCATACATCGGCCTCGTCCATCCATGCTAATTTGGACATCGCTTGTTTTTAATATACCGGTATATTGCCCAGAGGTAAAGTGGCTGCCCTGATCGGAATTGTGAATTTCCGGCTTATTAATCTCCAAGGCCTTATTTAAGTTGTTTAAAACAAATTCGATCTCAAGACTGCCGGATAATTCCCAGGCTATTACATATCTGGAAAACCAATCCATGATCGCCACCAAATAGGCAAATCCCTGGTTCAGTTTAATATAGGTAATATCCGTCCCCCAAACCTGATTGGGATATTTAATTGTTAAGTTTTTCAGTAAATATTTATATACCTCATTTTGGATATTAGGCGTGGAGGTATTCTGGCGTGGATAAATGGCTTCGATACCCATTTGCCTCATTAACCGCTGGACACATTTTCGATTGCAAATTATCTCATAATAATACCTCAATTCTTTTTCTATGCGACGCGATCCATAGAATGGATACTTGGTATAGATTTCGTCAATAATGTTCATTAAGTCGATCTCTTCTTGGCTGACCGGGACAGGTTGGTAATAGATACTCGACCGAGAAATCCCTAAAAGTTCAGTTTGACGGGAAAGGCAGATGTCGGGATTATCTTTTTCAATAAGGCTGGCTTTTTCATGATGGGCCAAATGGGGATAATTTTTTTTTGAGCCACGAAAGCTCCGCGTCTCTTTGCCCGATGATTTTGTAAAGCTCCTCAATCATTTTTTGATGATCTTCTTTTTCCAGCTTCTGAGAAAATATATTCGGTGATCCTGCTAGTAGTTGTTTCTTCCAGACCCCAACTTGTATTGGATGAACTTGATATTCGCTGGCTATTTGGGAAGTAGTTTTAATTTCTTTTATAGCTTCCAATGCAACGGCCGCTTTTTCCTTCGGACTGAATTGTTTTTTCATTTTTTTTGGCCCTTTCTTTCTAGACAATTTTACCACAAGTTGATGTCTTTTTAGTGTCTAGATTCCTGGGTCCATTATAATATATGGTGCGCCCAGAGGGATTCGAACCCCCGACCTTCTGGTCCGAAGCCAAACGCTCTTCCACTAAGCTATGGGCGCAATCGAACCGATTTAACTATACCATATTATCGTCAGTTTTTCAATTAGGCATAGCTAAAATTAGTTTTTGAGATAATATTTTTGTCAAATAATCCCGAATTTTAAGTTGAAAATTAATCGAATTTTCTAATTCCAATATGATATATTTCCCAAAATAATTGTCAGGATACCTCAAAATATAATCAAACTCCCGAAAGTTATGATCCAAATGCTCGTCAAATCGAAATTCTTCATTTTCAATCCTGACTGGTGTAAATGAAATAGCGCTCAAATGATTTGCTCGAACCGAGAACTTTTCGATCAATCTAACCGTTTTTTCAAAAGCTTCAGAGCTTTCAAGTCGTGCATTTTCCAAATGAGCCAAATCCAGGCAAATTCCACCAAATTCAGTGATTTCTTGTTCACTAAAAACCGGATGAGCATGATTTTCGATCAGTATAGATTTCTTCAACTCTCCATATTCATACTCTAAAGGATGTGATTTTAAAGTATGAATGTTAAATAAATCTGTATTAAATTTTTGTTTCAAATAAAGCAGTTCTGATTTTGGCATATCGCTTCTGATATGACAAAAGGGGATTTGTAGATCAGGAATTTTTTCAAGCTTCTTATAAATCTCTTTTCGTTCAATTTCTTGGGCAAATGAAACAAAAAGTGCAACCTCATTTATTCCGAGTGAAGCTACTTGGTCAATATTTTCTTGCCAATTCGCGACCCCTGTCGTTGTGATGCTGGGTAGAATTTTTATCATAATACTCCTTTAGGTTGACTTTTAAGGCAAATCGGGTTATAATTAATTGTTAGATTGACAACAAGAAAATTTTTTCAGATAATCTATATATCAATCTTAATTTTATAATAAATGGTGAAATATGAATAGTGAGCCACGCAATCCAATCATCGCGATCGTCGGTAAGCCAAATGTTGGCAAATCGACCTTTTTTAATAAACTTTTAGGCGAGAGAGTCTCTATTACCTCAGAAATTGCCGGTACTACTAGAGATCGTATCATTGCCAACGTCCAATGGCAACGACGTGCCCTAACTTTTATTGATACTGCTGGCCTAGGAGAATTGGAAAAAAAAGAAGTCATTAATATTAATATGCACAAACAAGTCGATGAGGCGATGGATGAAGCCGATATGATTATCTTTATGGTTGACGGAACAGACGTTTTAAATAAATTTGATTTAGAAATCGCCAACAGACTAAGGCGCGGTACAAAACCGGTTTTGTTGGCAGTCAATAAGGCTGAAAGTCCAAAAATCAAGGATCGCATTGGTGAATTCTTTAAGCTTGGAATCGGCGAACCATTCGGCATTTCCTCAATTCACGGCGACGGTGTGGCAGATATTTTAGACGAAATCGTCAAATATTTTAAAGATAAACCAGGTTTTATATTTACAAATACCCAGAGAATCGAGAGTCCTTATAAAGTGGCCCTGATCGGACGACCAAATACCGGCAAATCAACATTATTAAATGAAATTACTCATTCAAATCGAGTAATTGTCAGTGATATTCCAGGCACCACACGCGACTCAATTAGCTCAAAGGTTGTCTGGGAAGATCGGGAATTTATCCTCATCGATACCGCCGGCATCAGACGAAGCGGCAAGATCGAACGTGGCGTGGAAAAATATAGTGTTGTTCGAACCCTTCGAAGTATTGACGAAAGTGACCTTGTTGTCATCTTGATTGACGGTTCTGAAGGTTTTGTACGAGGTGATGTTCACTTGATTACTCATGCGCTCGAAGCAGGTAAGAGTATTTTAATTGCAATAAACAAAATGGACCTTGTCCATCCTGACGATGTCAATATAAATAAATTCTCATTTATTCGAAAGCTACCTTATGTTTATATTTCCGCTAAAACTGGAAAGTCGGTTGGTATCCTACTTTCGAGGATTTGCGAATTTCTAATTTAGAACTATTTGTTCCATACCAGTGTCTTGGATAGATCACAACCATAAATCTGCCGGCGATCAAACTTTTATCCAAAATACCCCATTCTCTAGAGTCCGAAGAAGCATCGCGATTATCTCCTAAAACAAAATATTGATTTGCAGGGATTTTTTCATCTAAAACTCCAGTCTCTGTCCCGTCAATTATTGTTTTTTGTCCATTTTTTAGGTAAGGCTCAGAAATTTTTTGATTGTTAACATAAACAGCTCCGCCTTTAATCGTGACTTGATCCCCAGGTGTACCAATAACTCTTTTAATATAGTAAACGGCGTGATTTTGTGGACTCTCAAAAACAACCACATCACCAAGTTTTGGTCCATGAAATCTATAGGTGATTTTGTCAATTAATATCAATTGACGATCATGAAAATCAGGCTCCATACTACTGCCTTCGATAATAAAAGGCTGGATAAAGAAATATCGGATGATAAAAGCCAGTACAAATACAATAGCAACTGTTTTTAAAAGCTCAATAAAAAAAGAAAAGAATTTAGCTAGCAAAATAACTCCTTAAATATATTAGTCAATCAATCTTATTAATATTATCTCGTATTTATATGCGTTTGCCAATAGCGATTTAAGTAGTGTCCGACAAATATCCTGTGGAATACGTCAGATATTTGAATTACATAATTTCAAGGCGATTGCTTTTTAAATTATATATGTTTTAATGATTACAGAGGGCTATGAAACCAATATTATTTAGCATAGGGAATATCAAATTTTACTCATTTGGTATTGTCGTACTGGCAAGCCTTATTGTCGGCGTGTTAATCGCGCTTTTTTTGATACGAAAAAATAATACCAAAATCGGTTTTAAGATTGATACTCTGATTTTAACCGGTTTGATGGGGATAATCGGAGCAAGAATTGCCTTTTTTGTGCTAAATTATTTTCGTTTTGAATCATTTGAGCAAATGTTTTATTACTCAAAGGAGGGCTTGGTCGCATGGGGCGGTATCGCCGCTGCTAGTCTGTTTGTTATTGGATTGATGATTAAATATGAGGACAATGTTTGGATATGGCTCGACAATATGATGATTGGATTCTTTGGCGGCTACCTGGCTGGTAGTATATTTATTGATATACTCTCTGGTAATTCATTTTTTGATTATCGATTGTTTTGGATAGCTTCGACATTATTATATCTTTTAGCTCTTAAAGTGCCGAGAATTGGTAAAAATCTTAATGGCTTTTTGTATTTCTTTGGCCTGATGTCTTTTAGCTTGATGCAAGTAGCCATACCAACCAAAGAAGACCGAATTATCGCATTTATCGGACTTGATCTAAATCAAATATTTTCATTAATAGTATTGGTTTTTGTAGTCGGGTTCTTGATTTCAATTACCTCAAAAAAAAGCTGGAGAATGATTATCTTGAGCAATATATTAAGGTTAAGGACATTGCCAAAAATTGCCAAATTTGGTCTTTTGAGCATCACGGAAAAGTTAGCAAAAAGATTTAAAAAATAATATATCTCTGTAAATAGCAAGTAAAACAAAAATGACGGCCGCGAGGCCGTCATTTTTGATTATAAAATATTTATTTTTTTACAAGAGCTTCTTTGCATTTTTCAACGATCTTTGTAAATTCCTCTGGTTGTTCTACTGCAAGTTGAGCCAAGACTTTGCGGTCAAGCCCAAGTTGGGTTTTGTCTAACGCAAAGATAAATTGGCTATACGACATACCATGAAGACGAACAGCAGCATTGATCTTGACGATCCAAAGCCTTCTGAAATCGCGTTTTTTAATACGACGATCTCTGAATGCATGTTGTCCAGCTTTCAAAAAAGCTTCTTTGGCTCGTTTAAAAAGATTGTTACGGCCATGGCGATAACCTTTTGTTAAAGCTAGTATTTTTTTGTGACGTTTGCGCACCATGGTGCCGCGTTTTACTCGAGGCATATTGCTCCTTAAACCTGAATTTGGTTAATAATTATAAATAAGGTATCATTTTCATAACTTTTTTAGCGTCCCCTTTGCACAAAATAGCGGTATGACCTGCACTGTGAACTGATCGTGAAGATTTGTTGGTAGCTAAATGTTGAGCAGATTGTCTTCTGACTCTGATTTTACCATTTTTTGTAATGCCAACCACTCTTTTTGCGGCTGTTTTAACTGTTCTTAGCTTTGGCATAGTCTTTTCCTCTCTTTAAGATTGCGTTAAATCTGTTGCCTAATTTTGATGGCGATTGCTCATATTCAGCTTCGATCAATTGTCGGAAACGATCCATCATTGCGATGGCTTTATCTTGAAACATCATTTCGCGGCCTCGGAGCTGAAGATTTATACGAACTTTACTGCCTTTATCCATAAATTCATTGGCACGCTTAGCTTTGACCTGCAGGTCATGCTCGCCAATTTTTAGAGAAAGTCGAATTTCTTTCAGTTCTGGAGTTTTACTCTTAGCTCTATTAGCTTTCTCTTGTTTTTCTTGTTCGTATTTAAATTTACTGTACTCTAGAAGTCTGCAAACCGGTGGAACATTAGTTCCAGAAACTTCAACTAAATCCAGTCCTTTTTCAAAGGCTAGATATAAAGCCTGGTCCAGACCTACAACACCTAATTGCTGCCCATTCTCATCAATAAGCCGAACTTCCGAAGCAGTTATTTCTTGGTTGAGACGATGGTTTATGTTTTGGATAGAAACTCCTTGATTGTTCTTTTTCTTTTTTGCTAGTTGATTGTATCACGATTTACAATAATTTTCAATACCCCTTCGGCTCGTGAGACTTGAATGGGTGTTTTTACTATCTCGTAGTCGTTATTTATGACCACTGAAACAGGGCTGACTGTATGTAAATGAAGTGATTTTTGGGCCATTAATTTTGTTAACAAATCATCATTTTGGCTTTTTCGCGACCACCATGAAGTGCTAATCTGAGTTTTTCCGGTATAAAATTGTACATCAAGCTGACGATTTATATTTAAATCAAAAATATCGGCTGTCAGAGCATATTCATTATCCACTTCAAGTTTTAAACGAACAGGTTTTTCTGTATGGATCGAAATATCAGATATAAAATATTTATTTGGAGCAATAAGACCAAGATCAATCATAGTGGTTTTGCGCTGACGCAGTGCCTGGCAGGCAGTTTTAACATCTTGTCCACAAAATATATTTGTCAGTTCACCGGATAGATTGTATGGTATAGCTCCAAGAGCAGCCTGGCTGCCCGCAAGGACATTTGCCAGTCGATTGACCAGCAAATCGCCGCCGACCGCTACTATAGTAGTGTATCCGCGGTCTAGAGCCATTTCAGCAATCTCTTCTGCCCCGCGCGCGGGACTAGAAACAGCCATTTCTCCGGAAATATTCAAATTAGTCAAAATCTGGCGCAGATTTTTTTGAAAATTATTAAATTTTGGATTTTGTATATAATCAAGAATATAGTAATACAACGAAACCTCCAGTTATGAATGCAAAACGCAAAATGCAATATTATGGAGTCGCTATTGCGACAGATTTACTTTTTCTTAGAAGTTTTTGATTCTATTTCATCTTCTTCAAGGGAGAAATTATCTTCTTCGATTTTTTCAGTGACTGGTTCAGACATTTTACACTGCCCAATAAATAAAGCCCCAGGCTGAATAATTAATGTTTGAGCTTCGATTTTACCGCTCACTCTGCCTGTTTGGGTAATTTCAAGCACTTCCGAAGATTTGATTTCGCCTTCAACAGCTCCCGAAACCGTGACTATTTTAGCGTTAATTGGACCTTGTACAAAAGCTTGCTCACCGATAAAAATTGATTCTTCTGAAGTGATATCGCCTTTAACCTCGCCGTTTATCACGATCGGCCCCGCATCTTTTAGGGATCCGACCAGATTTACTCCAGCGCCGATCGTGGTGCCTTCTCCATGATGTCTTGGTTTAGATGATTTTAGCACTTTATCCTCCTATGGGTCTGTTATTGAATACGCTTTTAGGGTGGAAATCGACAAAATGAGGCTGGAAATTTTCAAACACGACGATGTTTATAAGGATGCGTTAAACTGAGGAGTGTTTGGAAATTTGCAGACCATTATGGCGTTTTGCAGCCAAAATGGTATTTAACGACAGGCCCACTATATTGTTAACTTAAATATATATCAAAGAAGTAAATAAGGCAAGAACCTGTCTTTGTAAATAAAATATTGCAATGATCGCTTTCAAGGGTATGTTGCAAGTCAGCTAAATGTTCCACCTAATTAGTCAGCAAAATGTTCCCGAAAAGGAATTTTGCTTTTTAAATTAACTAGCTATTCTTTGGTTTCATTGGTAATTCAC
>VFKW01000091.1 GCA_009885355.1 Candidatus Berkelbacteria bacterium | reverse complement strand
CCGCCGACAACGAACGCGCCCACGCTGAGCGTCTATATCAATTGATTGATGGTCCGGTCGAGATGACCAACACCTATGGTATCGACAAGCTTGCCGACACTAAAACCAACCTTAGAAATGCCGCCGGTGGTGAAGATTATGAAACAAACACTATGTATCCCGAATTTGAAAAAACCGCCCGCGAAGAAGGCTTCGCTGCAATTGCCGACACCTTCAAAGAAATCGGCGAAGTCGAAGAAAAACACGAAGAACGCTACAAAAAACTAGCCGACCGCATCGAAACAGGGGACTTCTTTGAATCAAACGATGAAAATACCGAATGGAAATGCCTCAACTGCGGTTATATCCACAAAGGTTCCGCTGCTCCAAAAATCTGCCCCGCCTGCACAAAACCACAAGGTTGGTACATGCAACTAGGCTTCACCCGCTAATATAGAAAAAATGCAAAAAAAATAAGCCCCGCGCAATGCGCGGGGCTTTATAGTCCTAAACCTAAATAGCTCTTTCATTAACCTGCCAGACAAAGGATTTGATCTTCTGATCCCTCGTCGCATCTTCAAATCCGTCAAAGTCCAAATTCAACCAAGGTATATTTTCATTCTCTTGTTTAAAACTTGCACTCAACGCAGTTACAATGTTGCCTGGCATACAGCAAAACGGTATCACATTAACAATGCCATCCAAACCTCGTTTGGCAAAGTCAGTACTTTTACCCATACTGCAGATAGACTCGCCCCCAAAATGCCAATCGACATATTGGGAGCCATTCTTTACCACTTCCTCTGGACCGATGTCATATCGATCCTTGAGAAGCGGGCAGCAAGCATGATAAAGTGCATGCTCATATTTTGTCATGACGCTATGATTAATCGATCTTTGAATAAATATTCCTATCTCTTTAGTAGGCCAATTTCTATTCAATAATTCATCAACCATTCGATCATATGACAACATTTTGTCAATAAAATTGGAATAAAAGAAAAATTCTGTCGGCGGCGCAAGCCACACTTCAGCCCCTTCACTTTCCAATTTACGAATTAGATTCTGATTAGAATCCTCATTAGTTCTGACATACCATTCCCCAATGACTCCAATCAACGGCCGCTTCTCGTGGCAAACAGAAATTTTAGAAAATTCCTTTTGCGCCCGGCGAAGCAACGCCATAATACCTGAGATACAGAAAGTACTCGTCAAAGCCAATATCATTTTACCGTCCATACGTTTTTTCACTTTCGGCAAAACTAAAACTAACTTTTTTAAATACTTATCAAAACAAGCATCACTTTCGCCCTTTTTGATTTCATATGGGCGAACTTTAGTAACCATCTTGCAAAGAAGATCCTGTGCCACCATTCCAGCCCAAGCCAGCATTCCAAATGTGATGCCCAATCCGGCATCAGCATTCATACTACCAAGAGTTACTATCGGCACATCTTGAAAACCCTTCTTGTCCAAAATCAATCTGAGATATTGTTCATACATTCCAAACCGACACGGACCTTGCGAATTTCCCATAAAGAACGCTTCTTCGTCTCGATTAAAACCCGAACATTTAATCCTTTGTAAGATATCATCTGTGACTTTAAACATCGGTAAACAGACATCTTCAGGAATAGCCTGTCTAGCTAATTTTGAAGTCGGATCTTTTGAACTATCTAATACTCTCGCTGTGATCCCACACGAACTCATAGCCCCAGCCAAAACAGAAGCAATGCTGCTCGCCTTCGGAATCCAAACTTTCCGATCAGTAATGCTATGAATTGACTTATCCATTAGCTCTGTTGGCTTCCAATCTTTGACTGATACATCAGCTTTGACTGTCTCCATAAAAGCCTCCAGACGAGTAATAATACCAGCGTCTGCCGTATGCTCATCTAAATGCATCACATAACAAGATTTACCAACCTCATCCTTAAAGAACGGGTTGCCAAATGAATCTTGTCCGCAAGCAAAGTATGTCACCACGATTGCTCGCAATCGAACATCTTGACGAATCAACCTTGCAGCTGACAATTTCTTTTGTATCTGCCTGGAATACGCATTTGGCCAACTATCTGAGATATTAGCTTCCGGACCATCAAGTGGCAAAAAATCCTGAGGAATCGCCAGGATTCCCAGATCTTGAATCTTGTCATTGATGCCCATTCGCATTCTTTCGTCCCAAAGGGTATATGGCCGCGCAACTAGCACAATTGCCGTTGCATCTTGAGGCAACGCTTCCAATACCAGTTTACCAAAATCTCGAACTCGTGCATTAAAATTATCATATACCGCACGAGCTTTAGCAAAAGCCGCTTTTGCCTCTTGTCTAGTCCGACCAAGTTCAACTGCAGAATTTACAAACTGCCGTTCAACATGGCCCCATCCGCGGTCAAAATTGACCCGCGGTGTAATCAATTCAATACCTTTCTCTTCCAATCCGACTGCTCTAGAAATAACATCAGGCGCCGCCTGCCAATACGGGCAAGTTTTTGACTGTCTCATATAGTCCAACTTCTCAGTTGAAAATATAGTCGGGAAGAAAATGGCATCAACTCCCAAGTCCACAAGCTCCAAAACATGGCCATGTGCGACTTTAAATGGGAAACAACCCTGATCGATAGCCTTAGCTAGTCCCTTGTCAATGATAGCTTGGTTCGTCCCGCCCGATTCTACGACGTTAAACCCAAGCTCTCCTAAAAACGCTCTATACAAAACACGATACACTTCAGTCATCCCGCCGCGCGGAATACCGATCGTCCTTGCCGAAGACCGCTCCAAAATTGGATACGCTTCTTTTATCATAGACTCGCGTATATCGAAAAGGTTAGGTAAATCACCCTTCAAGCTCTGCTTTTGATCGCCGCTAAATTTCTCGCAACGATCATTGTAGAAGTATTTCGGACCTTCCTCGATTTGAAAGACATTAACATCACAGAGATTATTGCAATGCTCATGCTTATCTGATTTACCTGGACAGACAAACGAAGAAACAGTATATTTAATCTTAGCTGTTTCTTCTAATCCTCTAAATGTACTTTCCTCGATATTCTCTAGATAAACCAATCTTGCCGCTCCAACCGCACCGGTAATTTCCGGATAGGAAGGCACGATAATCTGCTTTCCAGTCACCGCTTCAAATGCAGCCACCATTCCCATGTTCAATGCCGGAGCGCCATGAAAAGCGATCCTATCACCAATAGAACGGTCTGCCACATTTTTATTTATATAGT
This sequence comes from Candidatus Berkelbacteria bacterium, assembly GCA_009885355.1. Classification (GTDB taxonomy): domain Bacteria; phylum Patescibacteriota; class UBA1384; order VFKW01; family VFKW01; genus VFKW01. Next base: position 6,494 of record VFKW01000091.1, on the reverse strand, counting down.
TGACCACACTTGCCAGACAAACCGCCGCTGCCAGATCTTCTGCCGGCATATTGTTCTGCTGGTAAAATAACATCGCTGACGCCGTAAATACAGTGCAGTTCGGATTGAGTTCTGGCGGTCTTGTATTACCAAGCGCCAACTTACCCATATTCTCGACTTTAATCCCGAGTGCCTCTGCTTGTTTTTCCAAAAATGCACCGCATCCGGCTGCACAAGCTCGATTCATCTCAGAGTCGATGATAATCCCTCCATCCAGCCGGATATATTTACTATCCTGGCCGCCGATTTCAAAAATCGTATCGACTGCTTCGTCATAAGCTAACGCCCCGCTAGCCTGTGCAGAAATCTCATTTCTGATAATGTCTGCACACATATATTTGGCCGAAAGGTAACGACCGCTCCCTGTTGTACAGGCAGAGATCTTACCAATCTTATAACCTCGCTCTTTGACTTGATTTGCAATATTAACAAGCGTGTCTCGCACCGCTGCCAACGGATCGCCGGCAGTTTTACGATAATAACTTGCCAAGATGACAAATTTGCCATCAATTTGCGTCACCAGTGCTGCTTTTGTGCTCATCGAACCGATATCAACACCAAGCGCAGCTTTTTCAAACTCACTGCCCTGAGGCAGAAGATCAAATTGCTGTCTGGTATTTACAATCGATTTCTCGATCGAAAGCGGAGCATGTGCCTCGTACTCAAATGGCTTCGCCAACTGTTCTTTCAACTTTGACACCAATTGATTCAAATCCACAACCGCTTCCGCACATTTAGCAGTCCCAATCGCCCCCAAACTTCGATTGAATTCAGGTACGATTATCTGCATTTCTTTCCCAAGAGCCTTTTCTATAGCCTTTTCCATACCGGCAATCATCGCTTTATTTTGGGAAACCCCGCCGACGAAGATAACCTCGCCTGGGAATTTCTTATTTTTTGCGACATTTGACAAATAACTAAGACAAATCGCCTGAATAATTCCAGCGGCAACTCTCTCTTTTGAAATTCCTTTATTGATGAGATGAATGATGTCCGTTTCCGTAAACACCACACATCTCCCAGCCAAAGGTGCCGGATTTCCGGCATTTTCAATCGCCGCTTTGATGAAATCATCAAGCGAAGCAAACTGCAATCTGGCAGACATACTGTCAATAAATGACCCTGCACCAGATGCACACTTGCTTCCACGACCAGTTTCGTCAATTCCCAGGCGACCACTTGCGGGATCACTTTTGAGCGAGAAAAATCCCTGCCCTTCGCGTCCCATTTCAATGATCGTTCTAGTTTTGGGATACAAATCCCGAACTGCCGAAACAAGCGCCCGATCCTCCAGTATGTGACTAGCTGATAAAAACTCAGCCAACTTTTCCGAGCCAGATCCGGTTACGCCAAGCAAGCAAGAATTATCGCCGCTTTTTATAACCAACTCCAACACTTCAAGCGCACGCGCCCAAGGTCGACCTTGTATCGGCCAAAGACCGATTTGTTCGATCCGACCATCCTCATGGACTTTTACCGCTTTTAGACTTTCTGACCCTACATCAATTCCAATCCTAACTTCCATCAACCTTCTCCATCCTTTCTATCAAAACTGAAAATACATCTCAAAACCATCCAAAATCCTCCCCTTTGGCAAAAGCCATAAAATATTTAATCTTTTTCCTGCAAATTATTGCAGAAATTTCAATTATTAAACAACCACCAGCATAGCAAAAAAACACCATTCTGGCCACGAACATTATACCTTTTCACAGAGCAAAACGCAACCCTTAGTCTTATCCAATGCAAAATGAGCCCGAACTAGGCCCTTTATTCTAATGTAAAAATGAGCCTAAGTATGCTTAATATTACAAGTGACAAAAAGGCGCGTATTGGTTATCATAGAATGGATGAACATAACTATGAGCAATACGCGCAATTTAAATTTAACAGAAATTGAGGCTTTTTTAAATGCCCCACAGCCGGCAGAATTTAATGCTGTGAATAAACACGAGGCTTACTTGTGGATAGAAAACCTGCTTACTTGTCATCGCTATTTGAAATTAGACCGGCATCAAAAAGGCATATTATTTCGTTATTTAAAAACTATGACCGGCTATTCCCGGGCCCAAATTCGCCGTTTAATTACCAAATGGAAAAAGGGAGGGCGGATCGTAAAAACAAAAAGCCATCGAACTGTTTTTCCAACTATTTATACACGTGAAGACATCATTTTACTTGCCAAAACCGATGAGGCACATTGTATACTTTCCGGTCCGGCAACCGCTAAAATATTAAATCGGGAATACGAAATTTTTAATAAACTAGAATATGCTCGTCTATCTAAAATTTCCGTGAGCCACATTTACAATTTACGCCATAGTCAAACCTACGGAACGATCACTACTCTTTTTGTTCACACTCGCCCCGTGACGGTTAGTATTGGCCAAAGACGGGCGCCTGTGCCAAATGGAAAGCCTGGCTATATACGTGTCGACACAGTTCATCAAGGCGACTCGCTAACAGAAGGAAAAGGGCTTTACCACATCAATTTACTCGATGAAGTAACGCAATGGGAAATTGTCATTTGTGTCGAAGGCATAAGTGAGCAATTTTTACATCCGGCTTTGGAAATTGCCTTAATGCTTTTTCCATTTATCATCATTGAATTTCATTCAGACAATGGCTCGGAATTTATTAATAAAATAGTAGCTGAATTATTGAACAAATTGAAAATCCAACAAACCAAAAGTCGCCCCATGCAAACCACTGACAATGCCCAAATTGAAACCAAAAACGGCGGTGTGTTGCGAAAGGCAATGGGCTACCATTATATTCCAAAAAAAGCGGCCAGATTGATCGACCAATGGTACAATGAGAATTTCAATATTTATCTAAATTACCATCGTCCATGCGGCTATGCGACCACCATTACCAACTCCAAAGGCAAGCAAAAGAAAATCTACAAAGCCAGTGGATATATGACGCCGTATGAAAAATTGAAGTCATTGCCCGATGCAAAAAAATATTTAAAGCCGGGCATCACATTTGCTAAATTGGACGAAATAGCTTATGTTATGAGCGATACGGATTATGCTGAAATGATGAAAAAAGCCAAAGAAAAGCTCTTTGTAAAAATAGCTAAAACATACCGCCAGGACATAGAAAACATAATAGTACAAACTGAATTTAACAAATAATTAACGATAACCAATACGGAAGTTCGGGCTCATTCTTGGATTGGAATAGACTGGGGGGTGGTGATTGATCGGTATTTTATACCAACGAGAATAAGCCCCGCCGGGTGGCGGGGCTTTGAAGATCTAAGCCTGGTTGGCTTTTGTAATACTCTTGTCAATATACATCTTTTCATCTGCCTCTTTCAGGAGGGCCTCGATTGATTGACCGGAGTAGATAGCAGAACCAATTGCAATTGAGATCGGGATCTGACGGTGCGGAAGCTCAAGCAACATTTCAGAACAAGCTGTCTTAATATAGTTACAACGTTTTATCATTGCCGATTCATTAAGATTGCGACCTTGAACGATCAGTGCAAATTCATCACCGCCGACACGGGCTATAACATCACCGGGTCTTGATACTGAACTTAGAAACTTTGCAACTTTAATAATCAACTTATCGCCATTAATATGACCATATTGATCATTAATCGGCTTTAGGTCGTTAACGTCGATGCTGAAAACAGCAAACTTAGTTAGAGTGCTGTTGTTTCTTTGCGCAGATAACTGAATCAGAAAGTCGTTGAAAAATCCCTTATTATAGAGACCCGTCATTGAATCATGGGTACTATGAGTCATCAGCTCGTCGATATCCATAGCACAGCCAATAAGCCCATTTATCCCCTTGTTCTGATAGGGAGAAATAGTCTCAGAGAACCAAATATATTGGTCATCTGATAATTTCAGTCGGTAGTTGACCTGGACAGTGGTTCTTTTTTCATAGGCATCTTTGCGAGCCATTAGGACCATTGTAAGATCGTAAGGGTGGATGAGATCCATCCAGCCCTCATCAAATATTTCTTCAATCGGCCGTCCAGTAATGGCCAGAAGGGCTGGATTTACATAAATCATACAAAAATGATCATCGCAAATCCAGACAGGGTTTGGAAGAGCGGCAAAACCATTGCGCTCTTGTGGTGGAACTAACATCCATAATAAGTTCTCTGCGTTCACTGATAATAGCCTCCTTGTTCAGTGGTTGATTTTGATGTTAAGTTGCATTTTGTATATAACAAAAAGATCTACGCCGAGACGCAGATCTTTTCTTAAAATAAGAATTTGAGATCTTTCGTCTGGCAGCCCGGCTACCCCAGAGGGGCCCGTGGTTTTGCGTCCTTGCCTTGCGACAAGTTTGCCTTTTTCAAACCTTTTCATTATTATTTTAGCATAAAAATGACCGTTTGTCAAGACGTTATGAATACACTTATGTAAAGGCCTACCGATCGGTGGCGATCTGATATATCAATAATCCGGATATAAAAAAAGTCCCGGGTTAGCGGGACATAAGAGGGGTTTGAAAGTTAGGCAGGCTTGCTTGCCTCAAGATAAACCATTACCTCATCATACCTGGCCTGATCGATGCCGCCAATACTTAGATAGTAATCCAAGAGGGCGGGAAGCTCGAGGGCGGCGTGAAGTTTGTAGCCACGCGCTTCAAGTTCTTGTTTGCCACCTTGGCAACGATCGAGAAGAACGATGACATCTTCCACTTTCAACTCTTTTGATTCTAGGGCGCCAATTGCCTCAAGCTTGCTAGTTGCGGCTGTGATAAGATCGTCAAAGACGGCTACGATCTGATTGGAACGATAGATACCCTCGACGCTTGCCCCGGTGCCATGATCTTTTGGCGGCCGAGGAGTGATCATAGGGATACCAGTTACATGCGACAGCACGGCGACGGTCGGAGTGATCGCCATCGGAATGTCGGCAATCAAATCAAATTTCATTTCCTTAGTCAATTTCTCAAATAGCTTCACAGCTACCATGTTGGCATCGGGACATGATCGCAAGAGCCGAAGGTCGCAGTAAATCGGCGACATGGTGCCGCTTTTCAGCTTGGTCTGGCCGAATTTAATGCAGCCAATATGCAAGATGAGATCAGCGAAATTGGCCTCAAGAGAGTCTGGTAGTATTTTTTTCATGTAGAATATTCTCCTTGTTCTGAATTTGGTTAAAGCGTCTGTTAAGGTCTTCTGAGATCTTCGTTAGGAAAAGGCACACCACTTTTTAGCATGCCCGGCTCCTCAGGCTTACTGGATTCCGGGTCCCGTTCGACTTCGCTCAGGGTCTGAGTTGCGTCGAAGACAAGCCCGGAATGACGAACACAGAGGGCTTCTTCGATTTCGGCGGTGATGGCGCGAGCGGCCGCAGCTGGGTCGTCGGCTTTGATGATTGGACGGCCGATGACGAGGTGGTCGGCACCGAGTATAATGGCTTCGCCGGGGGTCTTTACCCGTTTTTGGTCGTTTACATCGGCACCGGCTGGGCGAACGCCCGGGGTGACGATGAGAAAGTCGGGGCCGCAGGCCTCTCGGATGGCTGTGATCTCATGGGGAGAACAAACGACGCCGTCGAGGCCGGCTTCTTTGGCCAGATACGCAAAATTAAGGGCTAATCCCTGAACCATGCATGCCTCGGGATTGTCAAAATGGAGATGAGGATATGCGTTTGGATCTTGGAAAAATCCCATAACTTGAAGCGCCTGATAATCCAGACTAGTTAGGACGGTGACGCCGATGACTTTTGGCGGAGTGATTCCTAGCTCGGCTGCCTGTTTGAGCGAGGCTTCCTTGGCGGCTTTCATCATAGGAACGCCACCGGAGCAATGGACATTGAACATCCAAACACCTAGTCTAGTGGCGGCGGCAGCGGCAGCGGCGACAGTATTGGGAATGTCGTGGTATTTAAGATCGAGGAAGATTTCATCTGGCCCGATCCCATGCTCCTTCAGAGTATCAAGGATCCGGTAGCCACAACTGTTAACTAGTTCCATACCGACCTTGAAAACGCCGACCCCATCTTTGAGAGAGAGGGCTAAATCAAGTGCTTTTTGCTCGGAATCCACATCAAGCGGGAGAATGATTGGATTCTTTACTTTCATTTTTTCACCTCAATTATAAAGATACATAGCAGGGCTATGATTGAATTTATTTTAGCTTATTTTTGAGGGTTTGGCAAGGGTAAGTCTCTTCCAATGCAAGATGAGCATGAAACAGGCCCCGCTTTCTAATTGAATGATGAGCATGAAATGGGCCTAGTTACAAAAATGCGTGTGTCGGTTATCATAGAAAGGTGAGACTTAATATGACCAACACACGCAATTTAACTTTAGCAGAAATCGAGGCTTTTTTACAAGCGCCAATAGTTGCTAATTTTGTCGCGGTTAATAAACAGGAAGCTTACGAATGGATAAAAAAATGCTTAGTTTATCATCGCTGGAAACATTCAATCCCTGGTTTCTTAATTTTTTCACGATCTGCCCGGCAAGTTCAGGTT
>VFKW01000141.1 GCA_009885355.1 Candidatus Berkelbacteria bacterium | reverse complement strand
ATTTATCTCCTAAAAAATTAATCATTTCACTTGCAAATTTCTCCGACGAGTCTAAAAAACAAAAATGCCCCGCCTCTTCAAAAACCCTCAATTTTGCCCCAACAATCTCTCTTTTCATAATCTTTGCGTACTCAAGCGGTGTATCTTTATCTCTTCCCCCCCACAATATTAAAGTCGGAGTCTCAATTTTTTTCAAGCATTCCGTCAAATCTTCATTTATCGTATTTAAAAATATCTGTTGCAATTCCGGTGTTGCCAAATAATCGCCCGAACCCATTTTCAGATAAATCCATTTTCTCATATTTTTCATAAAATTTGGATAAAATATTGGCCTGGCTACTTTCGCTGCTATTTGAATTATTTTCTTTCTATCCGTATCCAGGTTTAATCCAGCACTATCCACCAATACCAATTTTTCAATCCACCCAAAATGTTTCGCTGCCAACTTGATCGCTATTCTGCCGCCAAAAGAATGCCCAACCAAAACCACTTTTTTTAAATCCATTTTTCTCATAAATTCATCCACTATTACACAATAGTCATCCAAATTAAAATCTTTATTTGGAGTCGATGATTCCCCAAATCCAGGCAAATCAAGACAGTATATAGAACCTTCAAATCCTTTTGATTGCATCAGTTTGACCACATCAGTCCAAACAGCACCCTCAGATCTCCAGCCATGTAAAAATACAATGGAAATATTTTTATTTTCACCATAAGATTGATAACTTATCAAATTATTTTTAATCACAGCCTGACTTTTCATCTATTTTCTCCTCGCTATGAATCTACTTCCGATTCTGATCGTTCCCACTGACCGATGAATTCCACTTCTTCCTCCAGGCTAATCCCATTTTTTTCCAAAACTTGCGCTTTTAACTTATCAATCAATTCCCTTATCTCTTCAGCTGTCGCCTTACCATTATTAATCACAAAATTACCATGTTTCTTTGAAACTGATGCTTGACCAACTCGAAACTTCTTCCCCCCTGACTGATCAATCAAAAAACCCGCTGAAAAATTTTTCTCTTCCTGACCTCCAGTTAAAGCTGATCCCGATGGATTTTTAAAAATACTTCCCGCTGAAAATTCCCCTATCGGCTGTTTTTCCATTCGCATTTCTTGAAAATTTTTAATCCGCCTCATGATTTCCTCACGTCTTAAACTCGTCAACTGAAACTTAACCGACAATATTACCGGCTTTCTCCCTGGATTTTTCAAGCCAGTCTCCTTCATCAAAGTTGTATGATACCCAAATTTTAGCTCCTGAGGTTCAATATTAACCACTCGGCAACGCTCTCCTTTTTCCTCCCCCGGCAACAACATTGTTACACCTCGAATATATTCACTGATTACCCCGCCCCAACAAGAAGCATTATTATAAACCGCTCCTCCAACCGTCCCCGGCACTCCAATCAAAAATTCCAAACCTCCAAATGCCATTGCCGCCGCTTTATTAATTACATGCGCCATGTAAACTCCAGAATCAGCCATGACTTGAGTTTTATCCTGCAAAAATCCAATATTTGAAGTTCGATTTAATATTACCAAACCTGGATAGCCAAAATCACTCACTATCACATTGCTCCCGCCGCCCAAAACCAAATAATCAATATCGACATTCACTGCCGCTTGTATTGCCTTTACTAATTCATCAATCGTTTCTGCCTCAAAAAAGTAATCGGCCACTCCGCCTACTTTAATCGAAGTAAATTCCCTCAAGCTTTTATGCTCTTCAAGTTTTTGACCTAAAATACTTTTTAATTGATCAGCAATTTCCATTCTTCTCCTAAACCCTATAATTCTTACTAGCTTATTAGCTTATCCCGCCGCAGCGGGACCCCGCCAACCGGCGGTGGCTAGCTACCAGCTACTATACTTGCTCCGACTTTATAAACATCCCCCGCTCCCATCACGATCAAAACATCTCCCCCTTCCAAATTTTCCCGCAGATATTCTGTCGCTTCACTTAATTCGCCGATATATTGCAAATTATTATGATATTTTTTTGCCTCTTCCACCAAATGACGCGCATGTATTCTACCTGATTTTTCTCTTGCCGAAGCATATATATCTGTAATTATCACTTGATCGGCATCATCAAAAGACTTCGCAAAATCACCCAATAATTCTTTTGTCCGACTATATGTATGCGGCTGAAAAACACAAATGATTTTTCTTCCCGGATAAAAATCCCGCGCGCCCTTCAATGTCGCCTGAATCGCAGTAGGATGATGCGCATAATCATCTATTACCAAAACCCCATTCCTCTCGCCAACTATTTGAAATCTTCTCTCTGCTCCGACAAATTCCGGTAAGTATTTCTGAATTGTATTAGCCTTCACCCCGACTGTCAGACAGACCACGATCGCCGCCGTCGCATTTAAGACATTATATTTACCAGGTATCGACAATTGGAATGGTCCATAAATATTTTTATCTTTTTTAATACTAAAAGTCTGCACGCCAGGCTCAACTTCATAATCAATTATGCGCCAATTTGCCCCGATCGAAAATCCATAAGATTCAAATCGTCTATCGGCCAAACTTAATGATAATTTTTTCACCTTATCGCTATCAATACAACCAATCACCAAACCTGAGCGAGGCACCTTACAAGCGAAACGATAAAAAGATCGATAAATATCTTCAACCGTATTAAAAACGTCCGGATGATCCATCTCAATACTAGTAATCACCTCGATAAATGGTTTTAAATCCAAAAATTTACTAGTCAAATCACTAGCCGACTTCTTATATTCGTCCGCCTCCGTCACAAAATATTCACCATCTCCCAGTCTTGCATTTGTTCCCAAATTTGGCGCAGTTTTGCAACCGATCAAAAAACTCGGACTCATCCTTGCCTTATCCATTAAAAAAGCCGTCATTGCTGTCACAGTGGTCTTACCATGAATCCCAGCAATCGCAATCCCTTTATATTCGCTCATGATTTGACCCAAAAATTCCGAATACGCCATCATATCCAAATGCAGTCTTTTTGCCTCCGCAACCTCAATATTTTTATCATCCCAAGCCGCCCCCACTACTACCACATCCGGCTTATCCTTGAGATTATCAACATTAAAAGGCCTCGCATCAATTCCATTTTCCTTCAACATATCGCCTAAAAAATATATATTCTCCACATCAGAACCAGTCACTTTCATACCTTTTTGCTTCGAAATGATCGCCAAAGCAGACATTCCAACCCCTCCGATTCCAATAAAATGGATATGTTTCATCAAAACCCCTAACTAAAATTTCACAAAATTACTCGTGAATTAATTGAAGTAATTTTTCTACCACCAATTTACCGGCCTCCGGCTTACTAAATTGCCTAAGAGCATTTACCATAGACATCAAACGACTTCTATCCTCTCCTAGGGACTCAATTGTGTCATAAAGACCTTGAGGAGTCAATTCCTTTTCATTCAAGACCAATGCCGCCCCGGCAGTTTCAAAAACCTCCGCATTTTTATTTTGATGATCAGCAGCTGCCGTAGGCAAAGGAATCAATATTGTCGCCTTTCCCATACCTGATAATTCCGCCAAAGTTGTAGCACTCGCCCGACTAATCACCAAATCAGCAATCCTCATTCCAGAAATTCTCTCATTGCCCAAAGAAGCAAAAATAGCATATTTTTCTTTTTTTTCTTCAAGCTTTGATCTCATCTTTGTAAGTTCATCAAAATCTTTTTCCCCACATAAATGAATAATCTGCCAATGATCCAATAATTCTGACAATTTTTCCTTAATCGCCATATTTATTGCATGCGCTCCTTGTATTCCGCCCGTCACCAATAAAACCGGTTTTCTTTTATCAAACCCGAAAAAATCAAAATCTTCAGTTCTTGGAGAAATATCGAAAAATTCACGCTCTATTGGAATCCCCGTATAAACCAATTCTTTATCTGGGATCTTATAATTCTCCACCGGAAAACCAGTCGCAATGCACATCGCAAATCTCGATGCCATTTTATTGGTCATCCCCATCTCGATATCAGATTCATGCACCATAATCGGAATCTTCAACAAAGCCGCCGCTAAAACTACCGGCAAACTCACATATCCGCCTTTTGATAAAATTGCATTTGGCCCAAAGCTATTCAAATAATATATTGCCTGAAAAAAACCAATTACAATCTTAAAAATATCAACAAAATTATCCAAAAGCGCTTCAACATCAACATATCGGCGAAATTTTCCAGCCAATATTCCCCGAAAGGCAATTTTATTGTCATGTGCGATTTTATCTTCCCGTCCGCCCGCTTCTCCGATATAAAGAATATCCACCGGATATTCCTGTAGATAATTATTCATTGCAATTAAAGGCATGATATGACCACCGGTCCCCCCGCCAGTTAATACAAATTTATATTTATAAAAATTTGCCGGCATAATCCACTCCTTTACTTAATGTCAAAATCCTAATTTCCCTGCCTACCGACAGGCAGGCAATGTCAAAGCAAATCCAAAATCCAAATATCAAAATTTTGACATTTATCATTTGAAGTTGATTTGAAATTTGACATTTGAAATTTGACATTTCCCTCACCCTATCACTTACTAGCTTACTGCTTATTGCTTATTAGCTTACCGTCTTACTGCTTATCCCGCCGCAGCGGGACCCCGCCAACCGGCGGTGGCTAGCTACTACAAGTCTGTTTCGAAATATTTAACAATATACCCGCTGCCGCGAAATTAATGATCAATGATGTTCCACCATAGCTAATAAAAGGTAATGGCACCCCAGTAAGTGGCAAAAGTCCAACCATCGCTGAAATATTCACAAATGCTTGCCATATAAACCATACAGTAATTCCCGTTGATACCAGTTGAGCAAATTTATCCGGAGCTCTTTTGGCAATCCTCAATCCTCTCCATGCGATAAATACGAAAACCAATATTATCAAAACTGCTCGCACAAATCCAAGCTCCTCACTTATTATAGCAAATATTGAGTCAGTATGCGCTTCTGGTAAAAAAAGATATTTTTGTTTGCTTTGACCAAAGCCTAAACCCAAAAGCCCACCTGATCCAATCGCCAACAATGCCTGATTAATATGATAAGCCGCTCCTGTCGTTGCCTTGTCAGGCTCTAAAAATACCATCAATCTCTGTAAGCGGTAAGGAGCAGCATAGATTAACACCCGAAACAAAACTACCGCCCCGCCTATAAAAAACAAAATATAACTCCAAGCGACCCCCGAAACAAAGAAAATCGCCGTTGAAAAAGCTGCGATCACCGACATAGTTCCCATATCCGGTTGTTTCATGATCAAAAATACCACCACTAGCAAAATTGCCACAAATGGTAAAAAACCAGATTTAAAATCATTAATATCCTTGCCTTTTTTAGCCAACCAACCCGATATATAAATCAAGAAAAATAATTTTATTAATTCTGTTGGCTGCAACGTCGTTATCCCTAAATTTATCCAACGATGAGCCCCTTTTCTCTCAATCCCGATTCCTGGCAAAAACACCGCCACCAAAAGAAATACAGTTAGTATCAATAACCATGTCGCATTTTTTTGCCAAAAGCGGTAATCAATCATTGTCATTACCACCCAAACAACAAGGCCAATGCCCAACGAAATTGATTGTTTTAATACATAATGATACGGATTATCATAATAATTATAAGAAACCACTGACGAAGAAGAAAAAACCATGATCAATCCAAAAATAGATAACATAAAAATCACCATAGCCAGCAGGTAATCAATCCCATGATTATGATTTCGGTACTTCTCTAGCAAATTCCCTCCGTTCCGAGTCCGCCTTTGGCGTGACCGGAAGTCCTCCCTCAATGAAACACTTTCAGATTCCTGTAATCAGGATACCAAAAGAGGTTGAATGAGGGATGGACATTTATCTAAATCCATCTACCATTTTTTTAAATTGATCTCCCCTGTCGCTAGCATTTTTAAACAAACCAAAACTGGCGCATGCCGGTGCAAGCAAAATCACTTCTCCTGTCAACGCCAATCTTTTAGCCGCTCCAACCATCTCATCCATTTTAGTCAATCCAACAATTATCTCACCGCCGAAACCAACCGCTTTTAAAGATCTTAACATTTTTTCAGCCTCATCTCCCACGACAATCACCGCTTTTACTGACGAACTATTTACCGCTTGGGCCCATTTAGAAAAATCCGCTCCCTTTGAGCTTCCACCGCAGATTAAAACAATTGGTTTATCAAATGATTTAATAGCTGCCATCGAAGCATCCACATCAGTTGCATAAGAATCGTCATAATATTCTACTTGGTTGATTTCCCCGACAAATTGCAATCGATGAGGCAAACCCCGAAAATTCTGTAATCCTTCCCTTATGCTTTCATTATTTGCTCCTGCCAAAACGCTCGCCATGATTGCCGCTTGTGCGTTGATAAGATGGTGTTGCCCTTTGACTTTAAAATCTTCAATATTTGCAATTTCCGTTTTTTGACCATCCTTAAAAACGACAAACTTTTCATTTTCGATATAACAACCCTCTTTGCTGTTATCTGAAATCATAAAAATTTTCGCTTTTGTATTTTCAATAAACTCATCTCGTAAATTCTCATTCAACCCTACAACTGCAAAATCATTTTCATTTTGATTCTCAACCAATCTTCGCTTTGCCACCACATAGGCTGAAAAATTTTTATGATAGTTCGGATTTGATTTATTTAACGGCGCCAAATGATCAGGCGTAATATTTAAAACGACCGCAATATGCGGACTCATCGTCATATCTTCCAATTGAAAACTCGACATCTCCATCACTACCCAATCATTTGCATTAATTTGCTCAAAATCATCAAACTGAGCCTTCCCAATATTCCCCAAAAGATATACCTTCGGTTCCTTTTTGACATTTGACATTGGAAATTTGACATTGTGCCTTAATATCTCCGATATTAAGGCACTGGTAGTCCCTTTCCCCTTCGTCCCCGTCACTCCAATTATTTTTGCCGGGCATAATTCAAAAAACAACTGCATCGCACTGCACAAAATCCCTTTTCCCCTTGTCAATCTTTTCGCCAGCTCTAGCGGCATCCCGGGAGAACGAAAAAATATATCATGATGAGAAATTTTACGTCGATAATCTTTCCCCGCCACAATCATCAAATTCGGATTTTCCAAATCCTTCATTTTCTCTGAAACCATTTTTGGATCACCTTGGTCGTAAACAATCACCTTAGCATCATTTTTCAATAAAAAATTAACCAATGAAATATTTTCAATCCCAGCCCCCAAAATTCCAATACTCATTTTAGTCCAATCATACATAAGCACCTCTCAATCATATTTTACCACAAAAAAACTCATCTTAAAACCAAAAAGCCGCTGGGCATCCCAAACGGCCTTTCCCTAACTACTATCTACCAACTACTAACTACTATCAACCTCTTCCGATCAAAGCCACTGCTAGGCCAATAACAGCGAAAATCCAAGAGATAATCCAAAACCTCATCGTAACTTTTGTCTCAGGCCAACCTAATGCCTGGAAATGATGATGAATCGGCGCCGAGATAAAAACCTTTTTGCCTTTTCTAAACTTCTTTGACAAAATTTGGATGATTGCTGAAAATGCCTCAACATAAAATACAAAGCAAATTAAAGGCAAAACAATTACTGTATTAGTCAAAAACGCCACCACGCCCAGGGTCATACCCAGCGCCATCACCCCCGTATCTCCCATAAAGAACCTCGCCGGATAGATATTGAACCATAAAAATGCTAGCAAAGCCCCCATAATTGTACCGCAGAAAATCGCCAATTGGATATTGCCTTGTGTCAAAGCAATCAGTGCAAATGCCGCAAACGAACTCGCAAATACTCCGCCAGCCAAACCATCCAACCCATCAGTTTCATTCGCCGAAAAAGCCGTAAATACTAATACGATAATAAACAAAGGAATATACCAAATACCGATATTAAAGTCGCTTATCCCGGGAATATGAATTTCATTCCAACCCAATTTACTATAAAACCACCAGGCCCCGACGCAAGCAACAACGCCATAAAGCATAAATCTAACTTT
>VFKW01000018.1 GCA_009885355.1 Candidatus Berkelbacteria bacterium | reverse complement strand
GCTTTTTTAAAAAAAAATGGCGAGGGGGGGGTTGTTTTTTGGTTTGTTGGAATATAGAATGGTGGGGCTGGTGGGGGCTATGGGAAATTTGGGTTGGTTGTGGTTTAATAGAGTTATGTAAAGAAACTATTATTATTGAATTTGATTAGTTTGAATGGTATATTTGATTTATAAATGAGAGAATGTATATATGATAAAATTTTATAAAAATTTACCAAATGATATTTCAGATGATTTTGAGTTAGTTGATTTATTTGAATTATTTCTAAAAGATTTGTTTGAGTATAGATTTCCAAGCTTTTACAAAAGGCCTAGTGATGAAGAATTTTCTAATTTTAAGAAAGACTATGAGAACGAAGAAGGCGCAATTTGGGTTTATTATCCCTGGCTACGTAAGGTATTTAAAATTTTAAATGAAAGTGATTACTTTGAGGTTTTAACATCAAGAAATAAGCCCTATGTTTCTCATGAGGAGCAAAGAAATTTTTATGAGTTTAATGTTGGTATAGTCGGGATGAGTGTTGGACAAAGTTCTGCACTAACTATTGCTAGGGGAGGCGGTTCAAAAAATATTAAAATTGCAGATCCTGATATTATATCTCCTAGTAATTTAAATCGACTTCATCTTGGAATTAGCTCTGTAGGTAAAAGTAAAGTAAGCGAAGTTAAAAAGAGCATGTTGGAAATTAATCCTTTTTTAAATATCAAAGAATATACAGAAGGTTTTACTAATGGAAATAGTGATGATTTTTTTACTAAGGATTTTAAAATTGATGTAGTGATTGATGCTTGTGATGATTTTATGGCAAAATTAGAAATTAGGAAACTTGCTAGCAAATATCAAGTTCCTGTGATTATGGCGACGGATTTGGGAGATGGCTCATTAATTGATATTGAGAGATATGATATTGATCCAAACTTACAGCCTTTTGGGGGCAGACACAAGATGTTAAAGGATCCGGGCAGCTTTTTAAATGCTGCGATTGCAATCATTTCACCTGAAAATATTCCGACGACTCTTATGGATAGGTTTTTTCAAATTGGAAAGACAGCTCCGACGCACCCACAGCTAGCTAATTCAGTTTTTTTATCAGGTGCATTGGTTAGTTATCTTATACGGTGCTTGGCAAACAAACGGGATATTGTTGATGAAAGGGTGCTAATTAATTTTGATGAACTTTTTGATCCTGAACATAAGCAAGAAAATTTTGAGAAAATTAGAAAAGAAAAAATCGCCGCTTTTAAAAACTTATTAGGAATGGAGTAGTAAAATGAATGAAATAATTAATATGTTTTCTGAGATGTTAAAATTTGATCCTAGAGAAAGTGAGCTAAAATCATCGAATGCACCTTCGTCGGTATTTAAAGAAATGTCGGAAAAGCAGGCATTGGAGAATTTTAGGCTCGCCTCATCAAATGTTCCAGCATATAAAGATTTTTTAAAAAAAAATAAAATAAATCCCGGTGATATTCTAAATTTTGAAGATTTTAAAAAAGTTCCACTTACGAATAAGAAAAATTATTTGACTGCTTATCCAATTAAGGATTTATTAATAGGTGGTGATTTTGTAGGGAAATCAGCTGTTACATCTAGCTCTGGTTCCTCTGGAATTCCACTTTTTTGGCCAAGATATCCAATCCAGGATTTTGGTGCCACAAAAGGTTTTGATTCTTTTTTAGTAAATAATTTTGATATTGATAAAGTATCTACTCTTCATTTAAATTGCTCTGGTATTGGTGTTTGGACCGCCGGAGATTATATATTCTTGATAAATAAATATCTCTCGTATAAATATCCTCATAATTCATCTGTTTCTCCAGGAATTGATATTGATAATACTATAAATTTAATTAAATCAATATCTCCTCAGTTTGAACAAACTATAATTTATAGCTATCCTCCATTTGCAAAGGATATTGTTGACAGAATTCCTACTCAATTATTAAAAAAAATAAATTTACGATTTGTTGTTTATGGCGAACCTTACTCTGAAAAGTGGCGAAATTATATGCTTGAGAAAATTGGAGATTCTAGTTTTCATCATGTTACTTCGGTCCTTGGATCTTCAGAGGGTGGCCTGATTGGCATTGAAACAAAATTCTGTACTTTGATTAGGGTTCTGTCTTATGCTGATGATAGCTTGTGTCATGCTGTGTTTGGTGAAAAAAGAGTTCCTTCTTTTGTGCAGTATAATCCATTGTCAAGATTTATCGAAATTATTGGTAATAATATTGTTCTTACAAGTCAAGGAGGTCTTCCTTTGATTAGGTATGATACCCATGATTATGGAAATATTATTACAAAAGAGGAGGTGATTAATCTCTATAAAGAAATTACTGGTAATGATATAAATAGCTTAGCAGAAAAACAAGGGATATTAATCTCATCTATGCCGTATTTATACGTTTTTGGTCGGAATGATTATACAGCGTCAATTTATGGTGTTTTAATATATCCTGAGGTAATAAAAGATATATTAACATCAATTCCTTTTTCAAAATTTTTTAGTGGGAAGTTTGTAATGTCCACAATAGAGGATTCCCACGCGAGCCAGTATCTTAGTATTATTTTAGAAACTAAAAATAATATTGACGTTGAAGATGTTGCTATCCCATCAATAGAGAAAACGTTCGCAGATTATTTAAAAATATTTTCAAGTGAATATAGTAAATTATTATCTTCGTCTGGTGACCGGGTATTCCCTAAAATTTCTGTAAGGAATTATGGGGATAATGAGTATTTCTCTAGTAGAAATAAGCAGAAGTATTTGATTTAAAAAGGTAGGAGGGGAATGTTATTATTATGGTCATCTGCTATTGCTGGTATTGGTGGATTAATTTTAGGATTAATTATATTTTTAATTACGAAAAAAAAATTAGAAAATATTTCTTTTTCTTTGGTTTCTATTTTAATTAGCCTTGTAGTATTAGCCAATTATTTTTCATTAACTAGTAAAACATCAGATGAATTAACTCTTTTTTGGATAAGAGCCGTTATGTTTCTAGTTCCTTTTTTAATGTTGTCTTTATATTATTTTTCCTCTGCTTATTTAAACTCAGGTTATGTGTTTTCTCGGAAAAAATTTTTTATTTTGCTCGTTTTAACTATGATTCTATCTATAATTAATATTTCTCCTATATCATATTCTTCTGTTAATATTACTCCAGGTGGTGAAATAATTCCTGCAACGGGTCCAGGACTGCCCTTGAATGGTATTCATATTATACCTCTTTTCGTTATGGCAATAGTAAGTATGGTGAGAAATTCTAAAAAAAATAATCTTACAAATAGGGAACGAAAGATGATACGATTTTCATTATTTCTTTTTTTAATTTGTTTCGGTATTCAGATATTAACCTCGTTTGTTGTTGTGACCCTTTTTAATTATACAGCTTTAGTTCCGGTGGGTAATTTCCTTATATTTTTGTTTGTTATTTTAATGACTGCTATTATTGTTTCATTCCAAACATTTAATATAACTATTATTGGAGCTATTTTATTTCCTATAATATTAAGCATATTGATGTTTGTAGAAATATTAACATCATCAGGTTTCCAGGTAAAACTTTATAAATTAATTGTTTTTTGTTCAGTTTCTTTTATTGGTTATCAATTTGCCAGATCGATTCAAAAGGAAATTAGTCAAAGGAAAGAGATGGAGAGGCTTGCAGAAGAGAAAGAGAAAGCTTTAGGGCAGGTTGCGGAGCGGAATCGGAACCTTTTGACGTTGCAGAAGTTTTCGGATATTATTTTGGATAATGAAGAATTGAAGCCTATGATTCAGGCTATTATTGATACTATTCCGAAGGAGTTGGCTGGGTGTTTGGGGGCTGTGGTTGGGCTGGTGGATGATGATGAGGAGAAGATGAAGGGGTTTTGTATCTCGCGGACTCCGTCAAATGAAGAATTGAATAAGGTTTGGGAAAAGACTATCAAGGGGTTTTCTGTACCTCTGAAGAGCGAGGAAAATCTCTTGATGACGGCTTATCATTATCAGATGCCCCAGAAGGGAAATCAGCTGTCGGATTTTATGAGCCCTCCTTTTGATAAGACGGCGGGGCATGATCTACAGGTAAAGAGTAAAATCAAGGGAATGGTGGCGGTTCCGCTGTCGGCAAAGGAAGAAAAATTTGGGGTTTTGGTGTTTGCTTTTGATAGGCATGCGGATGATATTAGCGCTGATACTACCAGTATGATGTTGGCGATCGCCAATGAGGTCAGTTTGGCGGTTCAGTGGGCGATGGCATTTGAAAATCTCAAATTGGCGAATGAATATCTCAAGGAAGTCGATAAGATGAAGGATGAGTTCATATCTGTGGCCAGTCATGAGCTAAATACGCCGTTGGCGGCGATCCAGGGCTATCTGAGTATGATTTTGGAAGAGGGGATGGGTAAGGTTGATAAGACGGCGGAAGAGTATTTGAATAGGGTTTATTCTTCGTCGAAGCGACTGGCGGCTTTGATATTGGATCTTTTGAATGTGTCGCGTATCGAGCAGGGGAGAATTCATCTGATGTATGGGCAGATCACTCCGCAGGATCTGGTCAAAAGTGTGATCGATGAGTTGATCGTCAAGTCGGATATGAAGAAGATCTATCTAAAATTTGAAAAGCCGACAGAGGAATTTCCGGCGACTTGGTGTGATGTGAATAGAATTCGTGAAGTAATTATTAATTTGGTGGGCAATGGGATCAAATTTACAGATACAGGCGGGATCACGATTGCAGTCAAGATGGTGGCGAAGCAATATGAATTTAGCGTGACGGATACTGGGGTTGGGATCTTGCAGGAAGATGCGGATAAATTATTCAAGAAATTTAGCCAGTTGAACCGTGAAAAGAATGAGTTTCAGGGTTCAGGGCTGGGATTGTTCATCTCTAAAAAATTGATCGAGTTGCATGGGGGCAAGATTTGGGTAGAGCCGGCTGGCGGAGGCAAAGGAACGACGTTTAAGTTTAGATTGCCGATCGTGAAAGACAAACCAGAAGATCCAAATGAGGGCGAAGGAGCAGTTTTGACAACACCAGTGAAGTCAGAGGACTCAGAAGTAGAAAAAGAAGCTAAGGCGGTGGTTAGGTTGGGGACCGCCGGCGAGGGCGGCGGGGTTGGAATAATGAATAAAGAATAATGGGGGGGACGGACTGGGGTGACCGGGGTT